>JAQGMD010000441.1 GCA_028292565.1 Burkholderia sp.
GGGCAGACTTACCGGAGCCTGGAGTCAACCCGCTATGCGATAGGTGAAGTGTCGTTCGAAGACCAGGGACGCAGCCGCGTGATGCTGCAGAACCGCGGGCTTCTGCGCGTCTATGGAGAACGCGGCACCGGGCGTTTCGTCGGCGCGGAAATGATCGGGCCGCGTGCGGAACATCTCGCGCACTTGCTCGCATGGGCATACCAGAGCGGCATGAAGGTTTCGGAAATGCTGGAGATGCCTTTCTATCATCCCACCGTTGAGGAGGGCGTGCGCACGGCCTTGCGGGACCTGAAGGAGAAGTTGCTGCATGGCTTGCCGGAGATCGAACGTTGCACCGATTGCACGCCGGGGGTTTAGATTGGCGTCGTGCTTTGTCACCCCATCCCCTCTACCGCAAGCGGTAGAGGGGATGGGGTGAGGGCGCTTGCCAATTGAGCCGTCCCCGAATTGTGAGTAACCGAGCGCCTATCTTTCAATTCGAATCGGAATCCGGCGCCGCCCGAATTGGCCATCAAATCGCTGGAACCGCCCCGCAATCGGCGTAAAGCAATCGGGACACAAGCCGTCCTCAGTCAAGCCATAGTATTCAATGTAATGCCAGTCACGCACGATAAGTGGCGCGTGGCATCCCGGACAGTATGTAGTGGCGCCTTCGGCGTCATGAACGTTACCCGTGTAAATGTATAGCAGTCCTTCCGCGAGAGCGATCTCGCGCGCTCGCGCAAGCGTGGAGGGTGGCGTCGGCGGCACATCGTTCATCTTGTAATCGGGATGGAACGCCGTGAAGTGCAGCGGTACATCGTCGCCCAGTTCCTTCGCGATCCACTGCGCCTCTGCGCGAACTTCATCGTCACTGTCATTTTTGCCGGGAATGAGCAACGTGGTGATTTCGAGCCATACATCGGTCTCATGCTTCAGATACCTGAGCGTCTCCAGGACAGGCTGCAAGCGGGCGCCGGTGAGCTGGAAATAAAATTCGTCGGTGAACGCCTTCAAGTCGACGTTGGCCGCATCCATGTTTGCGTAGAAGTCGCGCCGCGCTTCCGCGCCCATGTATCCGGCGGTCACTGCCACCGTCTTGATGCCCCGCTCGTGACATGCGTCGGCCACATCCATCGCGTATTCGGCAAAGATAACCGGGTCGTTGTAAGTAAAGGCCACGCTTTTGCAGCCGTGGGCCGCTGCCGCCTCGCTGATTGCTTCGGGCCCGGCTGCAGCGGCGAGCGTCTCCATTTCGCGGGACTTGCTGATGTCCCAGTTCTGACAAAACTTGCACGCGAGGTTGCAGCCTGCGGTGCCGAACGATAAAACACTGGTTCCGGGATAGAAATGATTGAGCGGCTTTTTTTCGATTGGATCAATACAGAAACCCGAGGAGCGGCCGTAGGCGGTAAGTATCATCTGATCACCCACCCGCTGGCGCACAAAGCAGGCGCCACGCTGGCCGGCATGCAGGCGACAGTTGCGCGGACACAGGTCGCACTCCATGCGTCCATCAGGCAGGAGATGCCAGTAACGGCCGGGGTAGAGAGCTTCCTTCATGGTATGCCGCTTTAGTCGTCGATATAGCTGGTCCATTGCGGATGACGTTCGGCAAGCAACCCCACCTTCGCATCCCTTCCATATATGCGGGGAACATTTCAGGGATCAAGAAGGACCTCCGCATTACCGGCCCTATTGGACTAAAGTGGCAGAAGCATGTGATGTATTGCGCGTGCCTGTCCTCCATGGAAATGAAGAAATGAAAGCTCTTGATTCGACCCAGCATCTGTTCCGAAACCTCCTGCAGATTTCTGAATTCTTCGGACTTGTGGTTATCGGCATTTCGACGACCTATGCCATGGCGCATGAAGCGTGGAACATGGCCACGGCCGCGCAAGTCACGCTGACTGACCTGTTGCTGATGTTCCTGTTTCTCGAAATCCTGGCGATGGTGACTCAGTACTTCAAGGCCGGGCAACTGCCGGTTCGATTTCCGCTCTATATCGCCATCGTGGCATTGGCTCGACAATTGATCCTCAATATCGACCACGCTTCAGAAGCGCACATGATTGCCTTGGCGGCTGCGATTTTTTTGTTGGCGCTTGGTGTGCTGCTCATTCGATACGGACAAAGCAGATATCCCAGCAGCGAAGATGCGATGCGGGAAGAGGATTCAGACATACGTCCGTAAGTCGGTACGTCGTATGCGACATGACGTAGTCGCCCCTCACAGGCGCAATATTCCGGTTGGACCACGACTTGTCATCCACGCGGAGGCGTGGGCAATAAAGAATCGCTGAAAGCTATGGCGACGACGAGATATAGTTGAGTCGATCGAGGGCATGATCAGACACGCCTGTCATCGATCATCCAGGTCGCCGTCTGAACCATCCGACCAGCGACAACCGGTCACGCGTAGCAGGCAGAACCTCGTGCAAAAGGTCTGCGGACAGAAACAGGGCGAGCCGGCCGTCAAGCGGCAAAATATCTTCGGTGGTCTTGCCGTGCGGATGAAGGCGCAATGCGCCCCCTTGCCCGGGTAACCAGTCTTGATTGAGATAGACCACTGTCGATACCACGCGACAGTCATCGTCGCGAAAACGATCCCGGTGTTTCAGGTAGCAAGCGCCCGGCGCGTACAACGCAAAGTGGCTTTCAAACTCATCGAGTCCCAGGTACAGACTTCGGTTCAGCGCCACGCGCAAGGTCTCCATGATCTGCAGGTAACGATCACATGCGACCGAATGTCCGGCCTTGAGCCAAAAGATCTGGTCGCCACGAATATCCGGCCGTACCGTTTTCGTCGCGCCATGACCTACGCCGGCCGCTTTCAGTGTGCCGGTGCTGCTCAAATCACGGCACTCAACCGCCAATGCGAGCGTCAGATCCTTCGGCAAAAAATTATCTTGCTGTGACCAGCCACGCTCGACCAGGTCGTCGACAATATTTTGCTCTTCCGCGTCGTTGAAATGGCCGGGGCAGGCGGGGGATGTTAAAGGCATCGCTGGAGCTGCTTTCGTGGGAACCGGACTTAACTCTAAATCCGCGTATTCATGCTCAGCTATATTAGCACTACCTCAGGCAGACACCGGGGTGGCGCCGTTGAATACGTGTGCGGTCAAACGTGCGGGCGCCTTAGTTAAAATGTTGGGATCGCATCCCAACCTACGACAATCAGAGGCGCGAGGGATGCACAGCAGGGCATCCTGCGCTAAAGTGTCACCCGACGCTGCGTTGAGGCACGACGCCAGGGGAACCTGATGCAAGCAATCATTCAATAAAGATAACGCTGATGCAGAACGATCGTGGAACGCCGAAGACCACACATCAGCACGTTTCTTCAAACGCCACAAAACCTCCGAGAGCATTACATCTATGAGCCCCAAAATTTACTTCGCCAGGATGCTGACGAGATTGAATGGCATATTTGGGCGGGGACAGATAGTGTCCGTCAGTGTCATTCTGTTCCTTGCCCTGGCGCTGGGAACAGCTGTTCTCGTGTTCACGAATTTCGGTGCGCCGAACAGCATCACCATCACAAGCGGGCCTAAAGGCAGCGCTTTCGAAAGAAACGCCGAGAGATACAAGAAAATCCTGGCGAGAGAGGGTGTCACGGTGAATATCCTTCCATCCGAGGGATCGAGGGACAATTTCAAAAAATTGTCTGACCCGAAAGTCGCAATCGACGTCGGATTCGTACTGAGCGGCGAAGTCAGCAAAGCGGACACTGGGAATCTGGTATCGCTCGGAAGCGTTTCTTACCAGCCGTTGATGATCTTCTATCGCGGCGAACCTAAAAAGCTCATTGCCGATTTTGAGGGGCAACGTCTCGATATCGGAGAGGACGGCAGTGGCACCCATTCCCTGGCGCTCACCCTACTCAAGGCGAATGGCATTGAGGGCGATGGCAGTACCACTTTTGTCAACACGGTCGCCGGCGACGAAGTACGCGCATTGCTTGAAAATCGGGTCGATGCCATTTTTGTGATGGGCGACTCCACCTCCAGCGAGATGATGCGCAGCTTGCTGCGTGCATCAGATGTACATCTATTTAATTTTACGCAGGCTGACGGATATGTCCGCCGGATCAACTATTTGAATAAGCTGAGTTTGCCCAAAGGCTCACTCGATTTTGGCAAGGACATTCCTGCCGAGGACACTGCTCTCATCGGCCCGACAGTCGAAATCATTGCCCGGGACAGCCTGCACCCGGCTTTATCAGACCTGCTTCTCGAAGCTGCACACCAAGTGCATGGTAGTTCC
>JAQGMD010000443.1 GCA_028292565.1 Burkholderia sp.
GTTGGGATGCAAATCCCAACGCGCCGGACCTTGTACGTCTGACGGCTCCGTTACGAGCTGGGATGTTGGGATTAGCATCCCAACCTTCTATGATTATCCTTGTTGCGATACTTCGCCTGACCTCCACAACTCACAAGCCAACCGTGTAACATCATTAAGCGACCCCCGCTCCCGATATTTCCTCCGCAACCAAACCGCATCGTTGAGTCGATCATACGCAAGATGCCTTAACCTTTTCAACGCATCCCGTTCCGCGTCATTCTGCGTATACCTCTCCAGATCCTGCAACCGATCCAGGAGACTAACGAAGATCGGCTTCTGCGCCGCCCCCTCCGAGCGCTGCTGCACCATCCGCCCCTCCAGTCCATACCGACTGGCCTGAAACCGGTTGTGCTGATAAAGCAGATAAAAATTATCCCCAATCTCAATCGGCCGCTCAGTAAGCAGCCAGCGCGCCAGCAACTGCGCATAACACCCAAGCAACGCCGCATGTTCAATCGTCAACGGCGTATCACACACACGCACTTCCACGGTTCCGTATTCCGGCTTAGGCCGGATGTCCCAGTAAAAATCCTTCATGCTCCCGATGACACCAAGCTCGAGCAGCTCATCGTAATACACTTCGAAGTCCGACCAGCGCGTGACCACCGGCACCGTCCCCGCCAGCGGAAACGCGCGCACCACATTGCTCCGCGAAGAATCGAAGGCAGTATCAACGCCCTGGTAAAACGGCGAAGCGGCTGACAGCGCAATGAAGTGCGGAACATAGCGCGACAGACCATGCGTCAGGTAAAGCGCATCATCACCGTTTGCCACACCGATGTGTATATGCTGACCGAACACGGTAAACGTTTTCGCGAGGTAGCCGTATTTGTCATGCAGCTCATGAAACCGTTTGCTCGGCGTGATTCGCTGTTCACTCCATCTCTGGAATGGATGCGCACCGCCACCCGCCACATCGATATTTAAATGATGCGCGCCTTTCAGCAGTGCGGCCCGGATTTCCTTCAGCTCGCCGACGAGTTCGTCGACCCGCGTATGGATACCGGAATTGAGCTCGATCATCCCCTGCGTCATTTCCAGCTTGATCTGATTCTGGATTGAGCGCGGCTTTATCCACGCCAGCAAATCCACTGCATCCGTTGCAAGGTTGTAGTTGCGGCGATTGACCAGCTGCAGTTCGAGCTCGATGCCCATTGTGAAGGGCGTCGAAGTAGTAAAAGGCAAAGTGTGCAACGCGTTCTCCGGTCAGATTCATACGTGGGCTTGCGGCCGCTCATGGCCGCCTTCGCCCGACTTGATCAGCGCGAACTGTGTCGCTATCGGGCCGAACAATTCCAGTACGACCAGGCTGCCTGCCAGTAGCGGCGCGACACTCGCGGCGGTCTGCGGATAGAGCGAAGAAATCTGGGCGAGTGCGAGCCCGGTTTCTGCCAGCGGCAAAGTGCCAAGCATGAGGACGCCGGCCTGCCCCCATCGCAACTTCGCCGGCCGCGCAAATGTAAAGATCGCGCATGCCATCGCAGCAAAACGCGCGACGATCAGGATCGCTACCGTCATTCCGGCCGCCGTCAGGTCTGACAAACGCAGCGATGCGCCTATTGTCACAAACAGCACGGCGACGAACAGCTCGGTTGCAACGCCGAATTCCAGCTCCATCAGGTGGTAATTGAGGTCGAGGTTCTTCGAGAGGATCGCAAATGCGAGCATGGTGAGCAGCACCGGCAGGTGCAGCGCGTGCGCGGCGCCGATGACGAGGGCAATGATGGCGATCACCAGCACGAACTGTCCGCTGCGTTGGCGCCCGAGCATGCGCGCCAGCGGAATCATCAGACGATAAGTGAAATAGGCAAGCGCCACCGAACCGCATATTGAGTACAAGGCGCCGGCAACCATATCGAGCACGGGTGTTCCGGCTTCCACGGCGACGATCGGAAACAGTGCATACGCCGCGAACAGCGCCAGGAGGTTGGTGAGTGCAGTCATGGCGGCCAGCCGCCGCGTGACGTGTCCTTCCGCCCCGAGATCGCGTACCACCACCATGATGACCGTGGGTGCGATGCCGATGGCAAACACACCGGCCAGCATCGCCGGCGCTCGCGCGGTACCGAACCATTCCAGGCTTACCCAGACGAACAGGAAGCACAACAGCGCGCTGGTGAGTACGGTGGCGACCAGCCACTTTTCATAGCGCAGCCAGCCGATATCCACATAACGCCCAAGCTGGTACACCATCAGCGCAAGCGCAAGGTCGGCAAAGACGGTGGACAGCTTCAGGACATCGCCCGATAGCCAGTTCAGCCCTCCCGTCCCGAGGAAAAAGCCAACCAGCAGGTAGCCCGTGATGCGCGGTATCCAGGGGTTCTTGCTGGCGATATGCCCGCCTATCAGTCCGCCGAGCAGCAGACTGCCGAACAGCAGCAGCGCGTTCCATTGAATAGGCTGTGCCGGATCAAACGGCGGAAGACTCCATGACATGTAATCCCTCCCGATGGGAAATGCTGCACACAGAATGCCGAGGGAGGGGCACAGCCATCTCACCTGCGTCCGCATGCGGACACAGACAGACGTGCCGATCCCCCTCTTCGGCTGTTAATTTTTTTGAAAGCCGTATGACGCTTGCCGGTCAGTTGGGAGTTTGGCTTGTAGAAAGGAAAGAAGTTCCGGGCGGAATTGTTCAAATGAGCTCATGCGGCGACGGGCATGCCACTCGCATAATCGTGCAGCTAAGGCACCGCGCAGGAATAAGCTGGTCAATTTTGCTGGCCGTAGCGGGCGCGTTGCGGTGTTGCTCGTCGTCGCCATAGCTCGCTATGACTCCTCCTCACGCCTTGCACCGCATCCCGCGACGGCCGCCAAATTGCCCAACTTATCCCTGCGCGG
>JAQGMD010000448.1 GCA_028292565.1 Burkholderia sp.
GGAAGGAGTAAATGCAGCGCCAGACTTGAAGGCAAACCGTCTTCAGGAGCTAAACGAACGCATGCGAGTTGACATTAATTTCGCCCTTCTGTACCATAAATCAAAAATCAGAACGAGGTTCCACATACCGGAACATCGGATAAAAAATGGCGACTGCACTGCAGTCGCCCGCGACAGGGCAGTATGAACGGGCTCAAGGCCGGATTTTCCGGCTTTATTTTCGCCCACCATTAAGACAAATTTTAATTTCTTCATACGGCACCCGTGAGAGCAAGGAGACAGGGTTTGCAGGCAAACAGAAAAAAAATCGCGGTCGCGATAGGACTGGCATTAGCCGGCACGACCGCAGCAGCGCAAATAGCACAACTACCGGAAGTCGTGGTCAAGGGCCAGAGTTTCGCAGCTGAGCGTTCGGCATTCACCGCCAATGTAGTCGAACAGGAAACCATTCGCGAACGCCAGGTCACTCGAATGCAAGAACTGTTCCGCGAAGTGCCGGGGATCGCAGTGCGCGACCTCGGACTCGGCGGTGTCGCCGATTCGGTGAGCATGCGCGGCTTCGCCAGCGGCTCGCACGGGGGCGATATAGGCATGGCGATCGACGGTATTCCGCTCAATGAAGCGATGTCACACGCTGACGGCTATGCCGACCAGAACGTTATCATTCCGCTTGAAGTGCAACGCATGACGGTTTTTAAAGGACCGTCATCCGCCTTATATGGCAACTACAGCCGCGCCGGAACGCTCGCATTTGAATCGCGCAAGGGCGGTGAATACCGTGAGCTTGACGTCAAGGCCGGGTCGCATTCGACCCTGGACGCGCAGGCTGCAATCGGCACACGTGTCGGGCCGGCACAAGGCAATTTCGCCGCGCAGTTCTTCCATACGGATGGTTTCCGCGACCAATCTGATACCCGTCGCGGCACAGTATCCGGCCGCCTCGGCTTCGATCTCGGCGGCGGAACGCAACTCGCGGTGTCGGGACGCGCGCACGAAGGCAAGTGGGACTCGGCAAGTTACATCACACGTGCGCAGCTGGCCAATCCCGCGCAGCGTTTCAACCGCGATCCGCGCACCCAGAATGACGGCGGAGAAAAGTCGTTTTACACCGGCCGGGTGGATCTCAGTACGCCGCTGTCGAACGACGTGCGCCTTCTGGCATTCGCATACGGCACGCAGCAGTCCTTCAACCGCTATTACTCGCGGCCGACTTCCGTCACCGCATGGGAGCAGCGCCTCGAGGATTATGACCGCGACGTAGGGGGCGCCGGACTCAGCCTGAACGGTCTAAGCCGCCCGGCAGGCAAAGAGCTCACCTGGGTAGTGGGCGCGGAGGGCTATCACGAGAACACGCTGTACCTTTACAAAGATGCGCTGAACAACCGTGCGGAAACGGCATTGACGACCGGCGGCGGCAAAGACTACTTCAACCGCGATTACCTGACCAGGTCGGTCTCCGCATTCGGCCAGGCCGAATGGAACCTGGCGCCGGTCTTCCGGCCGGTCATTGGTGTCCGTCACGACCGCTTCTCCGGCGACTGCACCGTGCGCGGCCCCGAGTTCGATCCGGGTTCACCCACCCCATGCCGCACCATGGCAAGTTATTCCGACACCAGTCCCAAGCTTGGCGTTCGCTCGACCTGGTCGCCCGCTGTGGATACTCGTGTCAGCATCTCCGAAGGATTTCAGTTGCCGCCGGCAGCTGCGCGGTATGGCGCGAGCGGAAGCTCGGTTGAGCCGACCAAAATCCGGCAGACCGATATCGGCCTGACGCTGAAACCGTTCAAGCGCACAGTCATCGACCTGTCGGTGTTCCGCATCGATACGCGCAACGAGGTGCGGGTTACAGCTCTCGGCACCGCCGAGAACTTCGGTAAGAACCGCCGTGACGGCGCAGAGCTCGACGTGCTGTTTTCCCCGACCACTCAACTGGATCTGTCTGCCGCGCTGACCGTACTCGACACACGGGTGGTGGAGAACGCCGACCGTTCCATCGTAGGCAAGGCCATTCCGAGTGTCCCGGAACGCACTGCGACTGTGCGGGGCGTGTACCGTTTTGGCGCAGGCTGGTCAGCGGACCTCGCGGTGCAATACATGGATGGCTTCCCGGTGAACGCCGCGAACACCGCAGTCATGTCCGGCTATACCACGACTGACCTGACAGTCGCGTGGGAGCGCAGCGCGTCTTTCGGCCGCCAGCGTTTCTTTGTCGGCATTACCAATCTCGCAGATCGTGCCTACACCACCAGTTCGTCGATCAGCGACGGGGTCCAGGTGTACGCACCGGCAGCGCCGCGCAGTGTCATGGTCGGCGTGAATTTCAGCATTTAAGCACAGAGGAGACACCACATGAACATACTGAACAAAAACCAGGCAGCATGGATGATTGCCGCGATCGCCGCGCTCAGCGTACCGGCTCACGCGCATGATGCATGGACCGAGGCACGCGGCGAAGGTTACGCAGTCGTTTTTGGCCATGACGGCAAGCTGGAAAAGTATGCGCCGTCCAAGGTCAAGGCCATTGCGGCGGTAGATGCAAAAGGTGCTGCCTTGAATGTGAAGCAGCAAACAGTCGCAGAGGCAGTGACATTCACGGTGGCGGGTAAACCTGTGCTGGCAACGCTCCATTACGACAACGGCTTTTGGAGCAAGACCACCGACGGCTCGAAAAACCTGCCGAAGAACGAAGTGCCGGGCGCAATCAGCGGCTCGCATGCGGTGAAGTTTGGTAAGACTTTGTATACATGGGCGCCGGCTGTAACCAAGTCACAGGGACAGCAGCTCGAGATCGTTCCTTTGTCCGCCACCGCTCCTGCGGCGGGCAAGACGATGCCTGTGCAGGTGATGTGGCAGGGCAAGCCGCTTGCCGGCGCCAAGGTAGTCCGTGCCGATACTGACCAGGCGCCAGTCGCCACTGATGCCCAAGGCAAGGCAGCGGTCGGTGTCGGCGCAGGCCGCCAGATGCTGACGGTCAGCCACAAGCATGATCTGGCAAATGATCCGCGCGCCGATACGTATTCCGTTTCAGCGAATCTGATGTTCGAGATTCGTTGACCAGGCTCGGTGATGACCGCCACAAGCTGCTTGCGACGTAGCGTAGCCGTGGCCGGCATGCTTTGTGCATTGATGGCGCCGGTTGCGGCGCATGAGGTGCAGCATGAAATAGCGCAAGCGAAGGCGATGGTTGTAGGGCTGGTCTACGCCGACGGCGAGCCGTTCTCCTACGAGAGCTATGAGCTGTTCGCGGATGGCAGCGATAGGCCTTCGCAGACCGGGCGCACGGATGCGCGCGGGCGCGTAGTGTTTCTCTCCGACGAGACGAAAATCTGGCGGCTGCGTGCGTTCTCCGCCGACGGTCATGGTGTGGATCTGAAGTTCGACGCGGTTGCCGGCGGTGCGCAGGCGACCGTGGCGGCGGAGTCCGGTCGCTACTCACGTTTGCTGCTGGGCTTGTCTTTCATACTCGCGTTGTTTGGGGCGCTGCAGCTTTTTCTGAGGAAGAAGAAAACGTTATGAACGCCGCTAGCAGTCTGTCAAAGCGAAATATTCCGGTCGGCCCCCCAAACTGTCATCCGTGCGCAGGCGGGGATCCAGAGATGCACCAAGCGAGTAAATAATCAGGCATAGTCCTGACGGCTTTATTTCCCCT
>JAQGMD010000451.1 GCA_028292565.1 Burkholderia sp.
ATCCTCAGTTTGCGCGCCTTGCTGCTGACGCCCACGCGCTGGGACCAGTTCTGGCGCAAGCTTGAACAATACGGCGCGCCAGCCATCGACAGTTATTGAACGTCTATATTTGTTTCAGGCCGCACCCGATTCAAATTTTCTATCACTTTGCTTGTTCAAGTCCGACAGGCTGCTAGGCCCTCTTCATGTCTGCAGGCGTGAGCGGCTGCCGCTTTTCGGGAGTCGAGGCAAAGTGCCGCCCGCAATCGCGACATTGGTAATGCCCTCGTCCATGCGCGTCGACCGTCTTCCGGTTCAGAGACTTTCCACAGCACGACGGACGGGCCACGCCTGTCGGCAGCGGCAGCAAATGACGGCGCGACGCATGCAGCATGAAATGGTAGTTGCAGCTTGTACATTGAAACGTCGGATTTGCCGGGTCGTGCCGCTTCCGATAGACCAGATGGTCTGCCCCGCACCGCAGGCAGCGCACGCCTTGCTGGGCCGGCGTGAAGGCAAGCCGGTATGCTGGGCAGGATACCAATGGCGTGTCACCGAACTCGGCAAACAGCGGTGCCAAACGGTGTCGGAAATCGGCCAACTGTTTCGCATCGGTGCAACCAGCTATCTTCCACGCAAAGTAAGGCGTCCACGGTCCCCATAGAAGAACCGCCGTCCAGTAAAGAGCGCGATAGTTGCGACGATGGATTCGGTAAAAAGGTGTTCCAAAGGTCAAGCTGAAATCGTTGCCACATGCTTTACAGCTGGCGCGAATCTGACTTGTGCCGCTATCGCCGGTCAGTTGCAGCGAAGAATATTGTCCACAGTGCGCGCAACTGCGCAACCGGTGGTTATCCGGATGAAGGGTATCCAACAAAAGGGTCAAGGTCCGTAGCGCCGGCTCTTCGAACCAGAGTCGATGCACGGTCAGGCGATCGGCGCTGCCAAGATGCCCGAAGGTCTCTGCAAACCAGGGTGGAAGCGGACTGGCACCCGCCGCCGCAGTGCTGGCGTCCGCGTCCGGCCCTCCACATGGGATTTGGCGGGGCTCTGGCACCCGATTTAATGGGGGATTCATCGGGGGTGGTTCACACACGGGACAGGGCAGGATTTGTCACCTCGCGGCGCAGCTATGCGCGGGCAGAGGTTGGGATCGTGGAGATGAGGGTTGCGCCACAACTGGTTTTGTGGCCTTCGAAGGCGATTGGAATACCATCGATGGTTACCGTCGGCTCTCCCTCGGCGATCATACATCCGGAATGCCCCTTGATAGGGCACGTACAGGCATCGCCTTGCCGCGCTACTTGTATGCCATTTACTGTCGCGCGGCCGGTGGCCGTGACGACCATGCCACCGTGGCTGGTGGGGTCGCCCATTCGAATTACGCCTCGCATCTATTCTCCTATGTCTGTTCGCGGTCGTTCGCGCTGCCGCTCACGCGAATCGCTTGGTATATCCCGCGTCGCACCGCAAGTACCCGACGCCATAGCGGTTCGAGATCATGCCGACTGGCCCGGATCCCATTGCCAGATAGTGGATCCATAATCGGTACCGACCGTTGGCATCTTCTCGCCTTCTTTGAAGTAGCGGCGCGAGTCGGTTTGTGCAGGCGTGAACCAGTAACCGGTTTGCGGGCAAGGCTGGCCACCTTCAACGCGAAGACGATTCGGCTCCTGCGGTTCCATGGGTGGCTCGTTTTCAATATCCTCAAATTCGCCGTTGACTAGTTCGACGAAATACCACTTGCAGGAGCGAGAAGTGAAGGCGTTGCGGGCGACGAGGCTGGGGGATAGTTGAGGTGTTTGGGAGTCGCTAAAGAAAGAATCGTTTTGTAATGCCGGATCCTTTTTGTTAGCTTGGACAAACGCAAGCATTTTGTCTTCATTGATCCACAAGTCTTTGCGCCCAATGTCATTGAAAGCCTTAAGGCCCAAGTCGTTGAACGTCGCTGACTCAATCAGCTTGCCGCGCCCACCACCAGTCCATGCAAACTGTAAAGAACCATGCGGATCGTCTTGCGGAATATACACACCGGTTCGCAGGGGGACCTTCCCGGTCTCGCTTTCAATATCGGTACGAACTCGAAATTTGGGGAGTTTGGGAAACAGGTCTTTGAACTCCTGCCATGCAAAGGTTAGCCCGTAATCTTGCCATCTACTGACATGCGCAAATTTATCCATTGTGTCGTCGATATTGCCTGCATAGAGGTGTACCGCCTCGAACATTGCATCGAATTTTGTTTGTTCATCAGGCGTCATCCATTGCAATGAATATTCGGACATGCCACGTGCGCATTGATAGCAGCCTGTGATGCCGTAAATTTCAAATGCTCGATTAGCAATGTCTTTCGCAATCGATAGCTGAAAGTCTGCCAGAAACGACCATGCATTATTGCGCCAATTCTCCGACGTGTCGCGATTGCCCCAGCGCTTGTCGACTAATACCGAGTCGCGATTCTGGTTTCTTGCCAAATCGAGTATCGGGTCGATGAGAGCGATGACATCGTTAGCACGCTTCTGCAAACCTTTTAAATAATCAAGTGAAGCGAAATGGTAGAGCAGCGTCACCTGCATCTTTTGCCAAGGAGTCAGGTCAAATGGTTTGTTCATAATCATTTAGCTAGCGTTGTGGTTTGACCAGGTAAGGAAGGTAGGCCTATTTTCTCGAGAAAGCCGACCCCTCCGAAATCGGTATAACCCCAACCGGTCTCAAACGGTCCACTGATATTGGGATGGCTGATTTTCTCGCGGATTTCGGTATAGCCGCTTTTCTGTTCTCTGCTTAGTTTATCGAAGTCTTCCTGGCTAATTGCGCCCTGTAACTGATTCCCTTTTCCACCGTTCAGTTTGTAATATCGCATTACGTCATTGCGGGCGTCGCTGCGCTCGATGTGGAAAATAATTTTCTCCCAGCCGCCTTCCAGATATCGGTCAGGAAAATTGGCTTTGCCTTGACTGGACGCTTCTCCGCGCCACACCTTCAGTGTTTCACCCGGCTTGACGTCATAAGTCACAAATTGCCCATTGACGTTACAATCTGGCCATACACCAAGATATTTGCGCCATGCGGCGCGTGGATCGGGGGCGCTCTGTATCTTCTTGAAGATAGCAGTACCCTTCCCTAGGCTAGGTTGCGGTCTGCTGTGCGTATTTGTGTCATGCATTACCGCATCAACCACTGCCGCTTTCTTGGCGAACTTCGCTTTCGTATTAACGCCTATCAATCCTACCGTCCATTGCAAATCATCAAGACGACGGACGAAGCTTGTCCTATTTTGGATGAATAGGGACTTTCGTTCCCTGCATGACTTGACTGGAGATCGTATGACTTCATGCGTTCCCACGCACTCTTTCCAGGAGGAACATTGATGACGCCCAATCACAAACCGGTAAGTTCATTTGCCTCGCGCCGCAGGGCATTGAAGCTATGTGCTGTGGCGACAGTGTGCAGCCTGACCGGCTTCCCCGCAGCGGCGCAGAGCACTCCCGCGCGGCCATTGGATGTTCCGTACGATCCCACGCCGCAGGATGTGGTCGTTCGGATGCTCGAGATGGCCAAGGTTAGCAAGGATGACCTGCTGTACGACCTGGGCAGCGGTGATGGTCGTATCGTGGTTTCAGCGGCGAAGAAATTTGGTGCGCGTGGCGTCGGTATCGACCTCGATCCTGAACGGGTGGCGGAAGCGAGAGCTAATGCAAAAGAGGCCGGTGTCGAAGACCGTGTGACGTTCGTGGTCGGCGATCTGTTCGATAGAGATTTTTCGGATGCCACCGTGGTCACGTTATTCCTGTACAGCCACGTGAACCTCCGGTTGCGTCCGGAACTATGGCGGCAGCTGAAAGTCGGCACGCGCGTGGTGTCTTACATATGGGACATGGGGTCGGAATGGCCGCCGGAAAGGACCGAGACGGTCCGGGGCAGGCCTATTTATTATTGGACAATAACCGAAGCGCAAAAGAAGGCGGTCGCGAAATAGGCTGCCTGAGGCCCGATCCAATGCGCCCCTTCGCGACCTCGTAATGTTAGAATTTCGCCTTTTCCACAAAGGCGCCTGACATGTTGTCGTTTGCATTATGGGCAGTGCTTTTCACTGCAGCCCTTACCGGCGCGGGTTATTCCCACTACCGTTACAGAGTGATACACAACCAGTATTACGAGCACATCTTCGCCAAAAATCGCGAGGAACGGTTCGGCGGCGGACTCGCGCCCGATCAGCAGTACTCCCGTGCTATTCCTGCCCTTGTCCTTGCCGTGGTCTGTGTGATGGCGCCCATGGCGCTGGCGATCTGAGCGGTTTTCCAGGCAGTGGCAGTGATGCCAGGCTGGACCCCATGTATCGAGGCGCGCCCGGCATCCCCGGGTAAATCCACGTTCAATCGTTTTCCGGCGCCACTGCTGTTTTGCGCGGGCGACGACTACGCGAGGCAGCTTTGCGTGCCGGCTTGACCGCGGGCTCTTCAGGTGCCTGGGCCGGTGCTGCAAGCGCCGGCGGCTCTGCCGCCGCTTGTGCTTCCGGCACTGTATCGGTAACTGGCACCGCTGCCTTCGCCGTTTTCTTTGCAGCCGGCTTGCGTGCACCGCGCCCTTTGCGACGTGCCTGATTAGCGCCGGTTTCCTCGGTCGTGTCCGCTGTTGCCGTCACTTCGAGCGCAACCGGTACGACTGCCGGCTGTTCGATCACAACAGGCTCGGCGCTAGCCGTTCCGGCGCTGCGATAGACGTAAGCGCCCGATTTCTCGTCACGGCCGAATTCAAGCAGGCCGCGCTTTTGCGCCTCTTCCAGCAGATTGCCGAAGGTACGGAAGCCGTAGTACGACTCGCTGAAATCAGGTTTGCGGCGCTTGATCGCCTGTTTCAGCACCGATGCCCAGATTTTGCCGCCGTCGCCCCGTTCCGATACCAGCGCATCGAACGTCTCGACCGCCATGTCGACCGCCTGGGTTTTGCGGGTCTCCATCTCTTCTTTGCGACGGTTGTCCTCGTCGGGGGCGCGCCGGGCAACAGGCTGCTGCGTCTCGCGCGCATCGCGTTTTGCCACAGAGCGGCGACTCTCGCGCACCAGGTCGTCATAAAAAATAAATTCGTCGCAGTTGGCAATCAGCAGGTCGGAGGTCGATTGCTTGACGCCGACACCGATCACCTGTTTTGCGTTTTCTCGCAGCTTGGAGACCAGCGGCGAGAAGTCAGAGTCGCCGCTGATAATGACGAAGGTATTGACGTGCGATTTCGTGTAGCAAAGATCGAGTGCGTCAACGACCAGGCGTATGTCGGCAGAATTTTTACCAGACTGGCGGACATGCGGAATTTCGATCAACTCGAAATTGGCCTCGTGCATAGCAGCTTTGAAGCCCTTGTAACGGTCCCAGTCGCAGTAGGCCTTCTTGACGACTATGCTGCCCTTGAGCAGCAGCCTTTCGAGTACCAGCTTGATGTCGAATTTTTCGTATTTTGCGTCGCGTACGCCGAGTGCAACGTTTTCGAAGTCGCAGAACAGCGCCATGCTGAGGTTGTCGTGAGATGAAGCCATAGGGGTTCTTGTTATTGGATGAAAGAGGGGGCGGAGGCGAGGAGGGCGGTTATGAATGCCCGGGCGAGCGCCAGGGCCGCCGCACCTGCCTGCGAATTATTCCATACGAATTACTTCTTCGCCCTTATGAGTCAGTTCGATCAGCGGACCATTCAGACGGGCGATGCCTGCGGCAAGTATCGCTTCGTGGCTTGCGTTCCCCGGTACGTACACAGTCTCCGGCTGGCTGAGGAGTAGGGCGGCCTCGAAAAGGGGGCGGCTGATGATGTGCATGAACGATCCAAAGAGAAGGTGACGGACGCCGATGGTACCTGTTTTTTGAGTCGGCCGCGTGATCGGATGTGACGGCCGACATTTCTGTATGCGTGAGAGGAGAACAGCTCGCTACTGAGCTGTTCTCCGTCGTCAAGTCGTACGTCGTTACCGGGCCGCAGAACCGTGCCGCACGGCACTGCGCGCGGCGCAGACTGCTGCACATATTGCATCCACGTGACGGTGGTCCGTCCCGCAGCAACCGCCCACAATCGAAAGCTTTGGCAGGCCCGATTGCAGCGCGGCGTACTGCGCTCCCAACTCGTGAGGATCACCGGCGTCGAGATCGGTGGACTCATCCAACTCGGCATGACTGCGTCTTGACGCATTGGCTCGCAAGCCAAGGATTCGTTGGCGGCACGCGCCAGCATCACCAAGCACATGGCTGAAGTGCGTCGGGTGCGCACAGTTGATCAGGTAGTACGCGGGGTACCCGCCCGTCTCCTCATCGGTTCGCGTTATCGCCTGCGACAGCGTCTCGCCTGAGGGGAGACGGCCGTCGGTCTCAAGCGTGAACGAGATTGCCGTTGGCATCCCACAGGCTTTTGTGGCAACCACGATTCCGATGGCTTCTTCGATGTAGTTCATGGTGAAGGCCGAAACCATGTCTGCCTCGGTTCTGCTGAACGTCTCGATCTGGCTGTAGTGATAGTCGTACGCTTCGCGCGATGTCATCCGCAAGTCGGGCTTGTAACCATCTCCGCGCGGGCCGAGGTTTCCGCAGATGACGACCGGACTTTTGTCATTTTCATACGCCGCTCGTATTTCCAGCAGCAGATCGACCGCCTTCCGATTCACTTCTGCCAGCTCAACGGCGTCATAGCCGAGCTTGGTCGCCCAGTCCGGATTGGCACGCCAGGTTGCGCTTTCCAGCACGATCCCGACGCGATGAGCGTGGGCGACCTCCGCGTAGGTTTCGAAATATCGGCGCAACACAGCGACCCCTTCGTCATTTTTCAATAAGTCGAATGCAGCAAACGCTGGCAGGTCTATGCCGTTGTGATAAATCAATGTCGTCTCCAATCCACCGTCGGTAATGAAGAGATCGCCGCCTGTCTGCGGCAAGTGGTGTCGATATTTGCTCATTTGTAATTTCTCCTCGCGTGATTGAAGTCGGGGACCGCTTCCCATAAGATGAGTTGCGCAATGAAAGTTTAATCCGCCGAGGCAGCGGTCACTAAAGCCATTTCGGTTCTAAATCGGACGAATCGGCTGGTGGTGTCGGGCGATGGGCAGCGCCTGGTCATGGCCGGTGGTGGCGCCTCATGGCTTGTTCTCATTCTTTACCTGATCGCGCGCAGCGTCGGCATCGATGTCGCAATGCAGGTGGCGCGGCTGAACCTCATCGACTGGCACACCATGGGCCAGCAACCCTTCGCGCAGTGCCAGACCTGGATCGCCGAGCATTACAGCGAACCTGCGCCGGTCCAAGCGATGGCGCGCGTCAGCGGACTGCCTGAACGTTCTTTCAAACGCCGCTTTGAACAAGCGACCGGCATGTCGTCGCTCGAGTATGTACATACGCTGCGTATTGAAGAAGCCAAACAGGTGTTGGAGTCGGGGGATTTGCCGATCGAGTCCATCGCCAACGGAATTGGTTACGAGGACGCGGGATGCTTAAGTCGCTGTTCCGCCGCAAAGTCGATCTTGCGCCGGCTCAGTATCACAAGCGATTCGGGGCGATGCGCAAGGCGTTGCGAACGGCGTAGACTGCCCACCCCCCTACGATTGCCCACTATCGTCCGGCAACGAGGTAGGGCGCATCATGATGCGCCCTACGTCCTAAAGCGTGTTCGCGATCTCAGCCGTTCCCGGTTGTGCCGTTCTTTCGTGCCGTGATGTCTGTTTCTGTTACCAGCTGAACCTTCGCCTGCATGTTTTTGGCAAACTCGGCATGACTGTTGGTGACAAGCAGCGAGACACGCGCACTATGAACTAAAGCGCTTTCGACATCCTGCCGCGCTTGCCGTGCCAGCAGCGGGTAAAAATCCTGCGGCTTACCCGACAGGAGCTGATTGAGCGCAGCGGATGACTGGTCGAACCGGGCTTTGGAAACGCTGAGGTTCAACTCCAGAATCTTTGCGCCTCCCTCGAATGCGGACTGCACCAGCGCAATGTACGCCAGCATCTGTTTCGCCAGGTTCGCCTGAGTGTTTGCTGTTATCGGATTGGTGAACATGAAGTCTCCCTAATAGTTGTTGTCGAATGGTCGTGCACGCTGTCAGTGGTGCGATTTCGGTCCGCGCCGTCCTGGCCGCGTCTCGCGAGCCCCCGCCGCAGCATTACGCCGGATCCCGCGGACCATTGCGGCGCCCTGATTGTCCGTCCAGCGCAGCTCAAGACGAAACAAATATCTCGCCTCGATCTTGAGCAGGGTAAAACACCCCTCGACCTGCACCGGATCGCTATTTGAAGTAAGCAGGCTCCATGAGCCGACCCGGCCGGTAGCTCCAAAAAATGAAACGTAAGCAACGTTATATCCTTCGGTACCAGGATCGATCGGGACCTCGGGCAGGAGCGACTTGACGGGTTGGTCGGTCATGTCGTCCACTTCCATCCCGCAGAGGTGCGCGACTGTGTCGGTACATGACAGAATGGAACCTTTGCTATCGAGCATCAACGATCCCATTACGACTGATGCGAGTGCGGATGAATAGGCGCGGCGGGTTGACGTATGCGAATGGCTCGGCGGGTGTGCGTACGACATTGGGGTGGGGCGGATGTCGCCACGGGGGATCTTCATACGTAGTCTCCTTTTTACTTGTTTTCCCTTGAGGGATAACAAGTATCGAGGGGCAACGCGAACGGGCCAATCAAGGATCACACCGTCGTTGCGTAGGGGATACCGGACACTATCTTGTAGGCGATCCCCTACCTGAAATGCCGTCAGATCAGAACGCCGGCCTCGAGCGCATAACGGGCGAGCTCGACATTGCTGCTTAATCCGGTTTTGTCGAGTATGCGTGCCCGGTAAGTGGTCACTGTATTCGGGCTTACATGGAGTATTTCGGCGATCCTGACAAGGCTGGTGCCCGACGCGATCAGTTTCAATACTTCCAGCTCCCGGTTAGTAAGAGCCCCATGCGGGGCCATCACGTTATCGTTGAACATGGTTGCGAATTTTTCCGCGAGGTCGGCACTGATATGCTTGCCGCCGGAAGCCGCCTTGCGAATCGCAGAGAACATGACCTGAGGCGGGCTGTTTTTAGTCAGGTACCCGGCCGCGCCGAGCTTGAATGCGCGCAATGCATAGACCTCTTCCGAGTACATGCTCAGGAACAGAACAGCCATTTTAGGCTTCTCGACCTGGAGCAGTTTGAGCAGGTCGAGGCCGTTTTTTCCCGGTAGCGCAATATCGACAAGAGCGACATCAAAATCCTGCTCACGCACGATGCGAAGCGCCTCCTGCGCCGTGCCCGCTTCCGCCATGACTTCCATATCGTCCGCCCTGCGCAGTATCAGCTGGACGCCGTTGCGCACGATAACGTGGTCATCCACCAATAGGATGCGGATCTTTTTTCTGGTCATGCAAATCCCTCCAGAGGCAATCGTAAGGCGACAGTGGTTCCAGATCCGGCACTGCCGCTAATAGTGAGTTCTCCGCCGAAGTACCGGGCTCGCTCGTGCATTCCGACTATCCCCCACGACTCGCTGCCCGCAAGCCGCTCAGTTGCAAATCCGATGCCATCGTCTTCCACTTCAACCACGACGGAATGCTCCTCGCGCAGTGCGCGTACAGTGACGCGCGTTGCGTCGGCGTGACGCACGATGTTGGTCAATGCCTCCTGAACGATGCGAAACACCATTGCGCTGCGCTCGGGACCGAGCTCTATTGTCGCTACATGCGCGTCAATCGCGCATTTGCAAGTCAGTCGGGTCCGTTGTTCGATTCCGCCGGCGTACCATTCGAGCGCATCCCACACACCGAGCTGATCGAGGACGCTCGGTCGCAGGTCTGTGACGACCCTGCGCACCGCGTCGGTCGCGACGTCGGCGAGTTGCGCGGCCTCAGTCAGAAGCGGGCTTGCCTGATTGCCTGCGGTATCAATCGCCACCGACAAATGCGCCTTGATCCCGGTAAGCAGCGCGCCCAACTCATCATGGATCTCGCGCGCGATGCGTTTGCGTTCCTCTTCCCTGATCCGCTCCAGGTGGGCGGCGAGTTCGCGCAGCTTCTCGCGCGACTCGCGCAGTGCAATTTCAGTCTGCTTTTGCTCAGTCACGTCGAGATAAGAGCCTACAAACAAGTGCTCGTCGATGAGTTCGCCGCGGCTTGCTATATACCTGGTCGAGCCATCCGGGCGGATGATTCTCTTTTCTATCCAGTATTCCTTACTTTCTGTCAGCGTCGCCGCGACTGCCTTATGTGCCGCGTCCGCATCCTCTGGATGGACGATGCCGAGAGCAAATTCGAGCGAAGGGTCAATCGACTGCGGCTCCAGTCCGCATATCCGGAAAAACTCGTCGGAACATTGCAGGTCATGGGTCTTTGTATTGAACACCCAGCTTCCCAGGTGGGCGATTTTTTGCGCGTTCATTAGAATGAGCTGTGTATGCCGCAGTCGTTGCTCTGTTTCCTTGCGCGCGGCAATATCGTTCGTCAGTCGTTGATTGACCACCTGGAGCTCAGCCGTGCGCTTGTTCACCAGTTGCTGTGTCCGGTGCGATCGCAACGCTAGTTTCTGCATGGAGCCTGCTGCCAGAAAGCTGACAAGTACGCCGCCGAACAGGGCCAGCAGCGAGCCAAGATGATGCTTGATAAATGGTGTCGGCGGCGCTGAAATCGCTATATGCCAGGGCGCGCCTGCGACCTCGAGCGTGCGTGCGAGCGCCTGCGGCATGTCGCGCAACACCCGCTCCCGCATCGGACTGCCTGCAGCCGCGGCCGAGGGGAAGGCTGTTTTTTGATATATGGGCTCGCCCGTCATCGACAATTCGCCGATGTACACACTGATGTTCGCGGGAACCGTGGGCAAATCAGCGGCCTTCAGGATACCTTCAATGAAATCGGTGGCCCGAAAAATTGCCAGCGTGTATCCGGCAATGTCGTCAAGCCGTGATTCTTTCCCCGGAGTCCAGTCGGACCGCTGATACACAGGCATGACGATCGCAAATGCCTGCGCATCGCTTTTTTGTGGAAGCGGGAACAGCCTGCTCGCCGATGTTTTGCCTGTTGCGCCGGCTCGCCGGATAGCATCGTCCTGGCTGCGGGTGAGCGCGGCGACATCCAACCCGAATACCGCTTCATTACCGGCCATTGGCTCAACGTACGTAACCACACGGTAGCCTTCCCTCACCGGGGCCGGGAGCCGCTTGCCCTTAACGAGGTCGGAGACCACAAAATCGGGATGATCCTTGCGCATTTCGGCTTCGAAAGCGGCCCTGCCATCCTTCGAGACCAGTCTGTGCAGGCTGAAGCTTTGGATATACGGCGAGCGCTCCAGGATCGGCTCGGTGAATACATGAAATTCATCGCGACTGACGGGCGCGAATGTTTTAAATGACTGATTGACCAGCTCAAGCGCCTGAACAGCGTCCGTCAGTCGCTCACGGATAGCCGCGATATAAGCGCTTGCACTCAACTCGAAGTGATAATCCTCCAGTTCCTGCTCACGCGTGTGCATCCAAAGGGACAACGCAATGGTGATCGCGATCCCCACCGCAAACGTGAGAGCCGCCCTGATCGAGGTTGAAAAGGACAGGCGACGCTGTCCCGCCAGCTTCAGCCTGAAATTCAGCATCTTGGGCATCTGGCACGAAGGCCGCTCGTTCGTCGCCCTTTACCTGTATAGCTTGTCTCCGCCACCTTTAACCCTGATACATGTCCGGCTGACAGGCGCCGAGGTTGCGCCTGCGTGAATCAACAAGGTATCGGATAGATCGTGAAATCGCCATCCCATAAATATGGGAAAGCGATGAGCGACAGGAGGTGTTATCGCAACTAATTGTGGATCGGGCAACGCAAATGGTGCACTTCTAATAATTGTCGTGTGGGAAGTGCTCTGCGGCACGGTTTACGTAGCCGCTCGACGCGTCGTTCACTCACGGCTTTTTGGAACCAGGCGGGCACGTAAACGATCCAGGTGCGATCGGATGCCCGCACCCGCCATGATTTGCGGATTCGAGTACCCGTCGTCCTTGCCGGCCTCGTCTTCCCTCTGTTTGATCACGATACGGGCCGCCGCGTGCGCCTCTTCAAACGACAATGTGTTGTTGCGCAATTGCTCGTCGTACATCGCTCTTCCGAAGAAGGTCAGTTCGGATTTTCGGCCGCACCCATACGACGTGTGGTCCGCATCCGAAGCTGTCATGACCAGGGTATTTTCATCGGCAAGGTATGGAATCCAGCTCCCGGAAAAACACGCGGAAATCGAAATGACGCGATGCCCGATCCCGGCATCGTCCAGCCAGGCCCTTAGATCAGCGGGCCTGAGGGTGGCGACTGCCATCGGCCAAAAACTCGCAGCCAATTCACCGTCGCGCGCGCCATGGGATGTCAGGTGTATGAAAAGAATGTCCTCTTCCTTGTCCATTACCTTCGCAATGCGCTGGATCGAACGCTTCAGGTTGAGCGGTGTGGCCCATGGCAACTCACCGACGGTCTCGACGTGATTCACCAGTTGCAGAGTCCGGCCGTCGGCGTCGAAACGTTGCGACATAACCTGCGTGACCATTTCACTCTCCCTGCGGAATACATCTTCTGTCGCGTAAGGCGCAAAACTGATTGCGTACATATCGATCACTCCCGGCCGTTGCAGCTTGATGCCCTCTAAACGTTTTTCCAGCAACGGCTGTTGTGCCTCCATTGTTTCCTGCGTCAGCGTGAGCCGCCTGACCTTGTCCTGGTTATTTGCGGTTTCCCGGGCGTACCAGAAATCGGTTGGCGGCACCGTATAGTTGAGCGCCGAGACTGCCAGTACGGTAAGCACAGCGGCAACGAGTGAGTGCGGCTTGCCATCCCGGCTGCGGAAAAGCAGGATCAGTTGGGCCGCAATCAGCCACAACGTCGGTCCGAGCCACAACGCCCACAGCCCGGAAGCGCCGAGTACCTTCTCTGTGTAGAGATCGTTACGGATGAGCACGGCGAACATCAAGCCACACACCGCGGCGATCACCAGCGATTGCGCCAGGATCATCGCGAACAGATGCGCAGAAGAAGGTGCTGCGCCGGAAGGAGAACCGCGAAGTGGCGCCGGACGCATCAGATAA
>JAQGMD010000455.1 GCA_028292565.1 Burkholderia sp.
GATCCGGGCGCTCAAGCCATGGCGAGCTGTTACCGAGGTTGCGCAACAATTCCGATACGCGCTCGTTCGACTGGGCGACTCCATTGAGCACCACCCGCTGATTCTCCTGTTTAAACGAGCGCAGGTAGATACCTTCCGGAACCTGCTTGACCAGCTCGTCCATCAAATAGACCGGCTGGTTGCGATCGCTCTGCAGGTCTTCCACTGCCTGCTGCCGCGCCTTCAGCGCTTCGATTTCCTGCTTAAGCGTCGCGATTTCCTTGATCTGTGCATCCAGCCGTGCGTTTTCGGCCGTGATAAATGCATTGCGCTGATCCTGGTTGGCTATCTGAGCCGCGATATAGCCGCCGATGCCGAGTGCGATGCCGGCGCCTGCCAGGGCGGATATCGCCAGCAACCTGAAAAACGCGGCTTTGCGTTGCTTGCGTCGTTCCTCGCGATGAGGAAGCAGATTAATTTTTATCATCAGTCGAACCTCCGCATTGCCAATCCACAGGCAACAAGGTAGGCCGGAGCTTCGGCGCGTAATTGTTTTTCACGTACATTGGACGCCAACTGCATGCCTTTAAATGGACTGACGACGGAGGCGGATACCTTGGTGCGTTCGGCGACAAGTTCCACTAGCCCGGGGATGATTGCGCAGCCGCCGGCGAGAAAGATTTGGTCAATCTTCGTGTACGGCGTGGAGGTGAAGAAGAACTGTATCGCGCGCGTCACTTCGAGTGCGGCATTCTCCATGAAGGGTTCGAGCAATTCGCGCTCATAGCCGTCGGGAAGGTCGCCGGCTTTTTTCTTCGCCTCGGCATCCTCGAACGACAAACCGTAAGCTCGCACGATGTCCTGCGTCAGCTGATTGCCGCCGAACGGCTGCTCACGCTCATAAATTGCCTGCCCATCCATCAGGACTGAGACATGGGTGACTTGGGCGCCAATCTGAAACAGTGCGACGGTCTGGCCGCTGCCGCCTTGCGGAAGTTGTTCAGTGATCCGGTCAATGGCGGCGCGCGCCGCATAGGACTCAATATCCATCACGACCGGCCTCAGCCCGGCGGCCTCGATGACAGCCACGCGGTCCTCTACTTTTTCCTTCCGTGTGGCGGCGAGCAGAACTTCGACGTCCTCGGGTGCGTTCTGCGCGGGGCCGATCACGTCGAAATCCAGGCTAACCTCGTCGAGCGCGAACGGAATGTACTGGTTCGCTTCGCTTTCGACCTGGACTTCCAGCTCGTCCTCCGACAGGCCGCCCGGCAAAATGATCTTTTTGGTAATGACGGAAGCAGGCGGCATTCCCAGCGCGACGCTTTTGGCGCGCGTCCCGCTTTTCTTCCAGACGCGGCGCACCGCCTCCGACACCTGCTCGATGTTTTCAATATTGCCGTCAACGACGGCGCCGCGGGGCAAGGGTTCGGCAGCGAAGCGCTCAAGGCGGTACTCATCCTTGCCGACTTCAGAGAGTTCAACCAGTTTGACGCCGGACGTACTTATATCCAGGCCGACCAATGGCGGATTTTTCTTGCCAACCAACCATCCAATATCTAGAGCCAAGGGCTGCTCTCCCTGAAAATGTGGTTTATTGCTTGAACGCAACCACTTCTATGACTGTCTAATTTCGACAGAGAGTCTCAAAAAAACTCGTTTAAAAACCAGTATTTAGGTGACATATGTCCAACGTTACATTAAATCCTAGCAACAAGGCCAAGATCATGTAAAGCCTTTCCACTTGGAAAAACATTTGTCCGTTGCCAAAATCCGACGCCACTGATATGGCTGGATGGCTGTTTGCCAACATCGCAAAGTGGGGTGACACGCCGCTATAATGCGGTAGATAACCCTGTCCCACTCCTCAAACTTCTTCTGCATGGCATCTCAAAAACCCCAAGGCAACACTCCCAAGGGAGGGACCAAGCGCCGGTACCCGACGGTTACCCGCGTTCTGCTTGGCATCTTCGGCGTAGCCGCCGGGCTGGCATTTGCCGCCATTCTTGTGGTCGGCTTTGCTTTGGCCATGGCTTACCCGAATCTGCCGGCGCTGGATTCGATAACCGATTACCGCCCCAAAATACCGCTGCGAATTTTTTCTGCGGATAACGTATTGATCGGCGAGTTCGGCGAAGAAAGACGAAACCTGGTGCGGATCAAGGACGTGCCGGACGTTATGAAGAAAGCCGTGCTGTCTATTGAAGACGACCGCTTTTATGATCATGGCGGCGTAGACTACGTCGGCATTGCCCGTGCCGCATTGCATAACCTGACCAGCAGCTCGAGACAAGGCGCTTCGACCATTACCCAGCAGGTCGCCCGCAACTTTTTCCTTTCGAGCGAGCAGACATTCAAACGCAAGATTTACGAGATGCTGCTGGCATGGAAGATCGAACAGAATCTGTCGAAAGACCAGATCCTCGAGGTCTACATGAACCAGATCTACTTGGGACAGCGCGCTTACGGTTTCTCCTCGGCGGCCCAGATTTACTTCGGCAAGAGACTGCAAGACATCACCGTCGCTGAAGCGGCGATGCTCGCCGGCTTGCCAAAGGCGCCGTCCGCTTACAACCCGGTCGCCAACCCGAAACGCGCTCGCGCCCGCCAACAATACATTTTGCTGCGCATGCATCACCTCGGCTACCTCACCGACGCCGAATATGAAAAAGCAAAAGACCAGGTCCTGAAGATCAAGACCGATAGCACGGAGTTTGGCGTGCACGCCGAGTACGTAGCCGAAATGACTCGCCAACTGGTGTACGAGCAGTTCAAGGAAGACACCTACACCCGCGGGCTGAACGTCTATACCACCATCACCAAGGCCGACCAGGACGCCGCCTACCTGGCGCTCCGGCGCGGTGTGATGGACTATGAAAAGCGGCATGGCTACCGTGGGCCGGAAGGCTACATGGACATCCCGGTGTCGAAAGATGAAGCCGATAACGCGATCGAAGTCGAGCTGGCCGAACATCCCGACAGCGACGACATTGTTGCCGCCGTGGTGCTTGAAGCATCGCCGAAGAACGTACGCGCGGTGCTGTCATCCGGAGAGGAAATCAATATCACAGGCGCGGGCTTGAGCATCGCCACCAATTTGTTGAGTGAAAAAGCAAACCCGAACCGGCGCGTCAAACGGGGCGCAATCATTCGCGTTACTCAGG
>JAQGMD010000460.1 GCA_028292565.1 Burkholderia sp.
TTGAAGGATTAGATATCTTTACTTCAGGATGGCGCCAAGTATACCGACAGGTGCCGCTCTTGTTTCTTTCACTTACATTCTGTATGACAAATTTTTCCGTTCATAGGTAAACTAACCGGCCTTTTGAGACGTTAATCGTTGGAAATAAAACCCATTTGCGAACCTGAGCCACTGCGGCCCACTATCCATCAGCCCCAAGATTCATACATGAAGAACAAAAAGACCATTGAGATCATCAACACGATGGCTCTGCGCGGTCCGAACATCTGGACTTACCGTCCGATCATTGAAGCATGGGTCGACATCGGCGATCTCGAAGATTCGCCTTCGAATACCATCCCCGGCTACTACGAACGCCTGACCGGCATGCTGCCGGGTCTGGTTGAGCATCGTTGCGGCGTCGGCGAGCCCGGCGGTTTTTTGCAGCGCCTGCGCGAAGGCACCTGGCCGGCTCACATCATGGAACACGTGATGATTGAGTTGCAAAACCTCGCAGGCGTTCAAACCGGTTTCGGCAAAGCCCGCGAAACGTCGACCCGCGGTGTCTACAAGGTGGTGGTTCGGGCACGGCATGAGCACGTCAGCCGCCTGGCCCTCACTTCGGCGCGTGACCTGGTCATGGCGGCGATGGAAGATCGGCCGTTCGATGTGGCGGCCGCGGTGCAGGAGATGCGCGAGCTCGCGGACTCCGTAGCGCTTGGCCCCAGCACCGCCTGCATCGTCGAAGCGGCGAACGACCGTCGCATTCCATCGATCCGGCTGAACGAAGGCAACCTGGTACAGCTCGGCTACGGCGCCCGTCAACGCCGTATCTGGACTGCGGAAACCGACGGCACCAGCGCCATCGCCGAAGGTATTTCCAGCGACAAGGACCTGACCAAGAGCCTGCTCGCATCGTGTGGCGTCCCCATCCCGGAAGGCAGGGTGGTGGATAGCGAGGAAGACGCATGGGAGGCGGCTGAAGAAATCGGTACGCCGGTCGTGGTCAAGCCAACCGATGGCAATCACGGTCGTGGCGTGTCGACCGACCTGAACACCCGGTCGGAAATCGACGCAGCCTACAGGCTCGCGCAGGATGAAGGCAGCGACGTCATTGTCGAAAAATTCATACGCGGCAATGAGCACCGACTGTTAGTTGTCGGCGGCCGTATGGTCGCTGCAGCGCGCGGTGAAGCCGCAACCGTCGTCGGCGACGGCACATCGACAATCGCCCAACTGATCGATAGCCAGATCAATACTGACCCGCGCCGCGGTACAACGGAAGAGTTTCCGCTGAACCTGATCCTGCTCGATGAAGACCCTGCCGTGCGGCTGGAGCTCACTCGTCAGGGATTCGCACCCGATTCAGTGCCGCCCGCGGGACACTCGGTCCTGATACAGCGCAACGGCAATGTCGCCTTCGACGTTACCGACCAGGTGCACCCCAAGGTAGCGGCAGCCGCATCGCTCGCCGCTCGTATCGTCGGACTGGATATCGCCGGCGTCGACCTGGTCGCTGAAGACATTTCGCGTCCGCTCGACGAACAAGGCGGCGCCATCGTCGAAGTCAATGCCGGACCGGGTTTGCTCATGCACCTGAAACCGGCGGATGGACCGGCACGACCAGTTGGCCGTGCGATCGTGGATCATCTGTTTCCGGAAACCGATAACGGCCGCATTCCCATCGTCGGCGTTACCGGTTCCCACGGCACCGCCATGGTGGCTCGCCTGACAGCGCGGATGCTGGACTTGAATGGCGCCTTTGTCGGGCTGGCCTGCAGTGACGGCCTGTACCTGAATCAGCGGCGCGTCGAAAACAGCGACTGCGCAAATTGGGAATCGGCGCAACGCGTGCTGATCAACCGCGCGGTGCAAGCCGCCGTGATTGAAAACGGCAGCCGCACGATCCTGTCCGAAGGTCTTGCCTACGACCGTTGCCAGGTCGGCGTCGTAACCAATATTGCTCCCGAAGCCAGCCTGCCGGAGTTCCATATCGACGACGCTGAACAGATGGGCAAGGTAATCCGCACCCAGGTCGACGTTGTGCTTCCAGAAGGCGCCGCGGTTCTCAATGCTGCGGATGAACGGGTGGCTGAGTTGGCCTCCTTGTGCGACGGCGACGTGATCTTCTTTAGTATCGCAGCGGATACTCCGGTCCTGGCCCGGCATCGGGAAGAGGGCGGCCGCGCTGTATTCATCCGCGATGGCTATATAGTGCTGGCGACTGGAAGCGAAGAGACCCGCGTTACCGAACTCACCGGGATGACGCCGTCCGCTTCCAGAGAAATGTCGCTGATGACGGAGAATATCCTCGCATCGGTAGGAGCGGCATGGGCGCTGGATATTCCCGCGGATTTGATCCGTGCGGGGATCGGCTCTTTTGATTATGACGACTAGCGCGGGAAGCGCCAAGAATTCGGGTGCGGCAAATCCCTGCGCAGTCCGAATCGGTACAAGCTTTCGTTGATGCTCCTCTGAAAAGTAATAAACGTACGTCTGTAACCCAAGCAGTAATACCAGACGTACAAACAAGGAAACTGTTCATGGAAATCTCGCGTATCCGCGCGTTGCGTGGTCCTAATCTCTGGAGTCGGCATACGTCGATCGAAGCTGTTGTCACTTGTGCCGATGCCGAGCGTGACATCGCCGCGCTATCCGGTTTCGAAACGAAGCTGCGCGCGCGTTTTCCGGAAATAAAATTTCTCGAACCGGCCAGCCAGGACCATCCGTGTTCCCTCGCCCATGCGCTTGAGGCCGCCGCACTCGAATTGCAGGCTCAGGCCGGATGCCCTGTCACGTTCGGCCGCACGATCGAAACGATCGAGCGCGGAACCTTTCAGGTCATCGTCGAATACACCGAGGAAGCGGTTGGCAAGCTGGCATTCGGGCTGGCAGAGGAACTGTGCCGCAGTGCGCTGGATGACACCTCCTTCGACCTCAAACTTGCGCTCACTCGCTTGCGTGAGCTGGATGAAGACATCCGCCTCGGACCGAGCACCGGCTCGATCGTGCACGCTGCGGTTGCACGTGGTATTCCCTACCGCCGACTGACCGAAGGCAGCATGGTGCAGTTCGGCTGGGGTAGCCGCCAGATCCGCATCCAGGCCGCGGAGACGGGATACACCAGCGCCATTGCGGAATCCATTGCCCAGGACAAGGAACTCACCAAGAAATTGCTGCGCGCCGCCGGCGTACCAGTACCGCAGGGACGTGCGGTAGCGGATGCGGAAGATGCATGGAAGGCCGCGTGCGAAATCGGCGAGCCGGTGGTGGTCAAGCCGCGTGACGGCAACCAGGGCAAAGGCGTCGCAGTCAACATCAAGACCCGTGAAGAAGTGATGTCCGCCTTCGCCAATGCGCAGTTGGTCCGCGACGACGTGATCGTGGAGCGCTACATCAGCGGCCACGATTACCGCATGCTCGTAATAGGTGACCAGCTGGTGGCAGCCGCGCGCCGCGAACCGCCGCAGGTTCTCGGTGACGGCGTTCACAACATTGGCGAGCTGGTAGAGCAGGTCAACCGCGACCCGCTGCGCGGCGACGGCCATGCATCGCCACTCACCAAGATCAGGCTGGACGACATTGCGGTCAAGACCCTGACCAAGCAGGGCTACACGGCGGAAAGCATTCCCGCCAAAGGCGTGCGTGTCGTGTTACGCAACAACGCCAACCTGAGTACCGGAGGCATTGCAACGGACGTGACTGACGACGTGCATCCGCAACTGGCGGCGCGTGCGGTGGAAGCTGCGCAAATGGTCGGCCTCGATATCTGCGGCGTCGACCTCGTCTGCGAAAGCGTGCTCAAACCGATGGAAGAACAAGGCGGCGGCATCGTCGAAGTCAACGCCGCGCCGGGTTTGCGCATGCATCTTCGTCCCTCGTTCGGCCAGGGACGTCCAGTGGGTGAGGCCATCGTTTCCACCATGTTCCGCGAAGGCGACGATGGCCGCATCCCGGTGGTGGCGGTGGCCGGCACCAATGGCAAGACCACCACGGTCAGGCTGATCGCTCACATCCTGGGCAGCAACAAACATCGCGTCGGCATGACGACCACCGACGGCGTGTATATCGAAAACCAGCGCATCGACACCGGCGACTGCAGCGGCCCGCGCAGTGCGCGCAATGTGTTGATGCATCCTGATGTCGATGCGGCGGTATTCGAAACCGCACGCGGCGGCGTCCTGCGTGAAGGCCTGGGCTTTGACCGCTGCAACGTCGCCGTGGTGACCAACATCGGCATGGGCGATCATCTCGGCCTCAGCTTCATCAGCACGGTGGAAGACCTCGCGGTAGTCAAGCGCGTGATCGTGCAGAACGTCGCATCGAACGGCATGGCGGTACTCAATGCCGCCGATCCGATGGTGGCCAATATGGCTTCGTCATGCCCCGGCGCGGTCACTTTCTTCGCGAAAGACGGCAATCACCCGGTGCTGGCGACACACCGGGCACAAGGCCGCCGGGTTTTATACCTGCACGGTGATTCGATCGTGGCTGCCGAAGGCAAGAGCGCGCACCGGATCCCGCTGGCGATGATACCGATCACGAATAACGGCAAGATCGGCTTCCAGGTCGAGAATGCGATGGCCGCCATCGGCGCCGCGTGGGCGCTCAACATTGAATGGAAAACCATACACGCTGGGCTGAACACGTTCGTCAGCGATGCCAGCACTGCACCGGGCAGGTTCAACCTGTTCTCCTATAACGGCGCGACGCTGATCGCCGACTATGGCCACAATCCCGATGCCATCAGCGCACTGGTATCCGCGATAGACAGCATGCCCGCCAATCGCCGCAGCGTAGTCATCAGCGGCGCCGGCGATCGCCGTGACGACGACATCCGCCGTCAAACCCAGATACTGGGAGACGCATTCGACGAAGTCATTTTGTATGAGGACCAGTGTCAGCGCGGGCGCAAGGATGGAGAAGTGGTTGCCTTGCTGCGCGAAGGACTGGCAAACGCACGGCGCACCAGTACCGTTCGGGAGATCCGCGGTGAGTTCGTTGCCATTGATACGGCGCTTGCTGGATTGACGAACGGCGACCTTTGCCTGATCCTCATCGACCAGATCGACGAGGCGCTGGAGTACATCAAGCAGCGCACACAGTAGTCGCAGGTTGGGATGCTAATCCCATCATTCACACCCAAACAAAAGCCAGCGATTGCGCGGAGGGTGAATGTTGGATTTGCATCCCATCTAAACCCCCGCTCGGTCCCTTACGCTGGGACAGGCCCAGTTCGCACCCATTCCCCATCCCCCCTCAATAAGCCCTCGGCTTGCGCCTCATCAGCGCCTTCCCCCATACCCGCTGGCAAAATCGAGCCCATGCGGGGCATCAACCCTTGCGATCCATCTCCCTGAACCAAAACAAGACCATCAGCAAGGACGCTCACATGTTCGGATTCGATCCACGCATCGCAAAAAAGACGTGGACCGTGTTCCTCGTCGCCTTGCTGCTGTTCATCATCTTCCAGGTCCGCCTGACGCTGCTGGTCCTCGTCTTCGCGATTTTCTTCGCCTACCTCATACACCCGCTGGTCCGCTTCGTCGACCGCAATACGCCGCGCTACGTGCCCCGCACGGCTGCCATCGCCGTGGCATACATCCTCATCATTGGCATCCTGGCCACGGCCGTTACCGTCGTTGGCACACGCATGGCCGATGAGGCGGCGAACCTCGGTCAGCAGCTCCCAGCGCTGCTCGACCCTAAAAACGTTTCCCAACGCATTCCGTTGCCGGCTTTCCTGGAGCCGATGCGCGAGCATGTGCTGGAATTCCTCCAGGAACAATTCAAAAGCGGCAAAGACCAGGCACTTCCGCTCATCCAGCGTTTCGGTACGGGCGTAATGCAGGCAGTCAGCAACGTTTTCTATATCGTGCTGATCCCGATCCTCGGCTTTCTGCTGATTAAAGACGCACCGAAATTACGCGCTCAATTCCTGTCGAAGCTTGATCACGACAAGCGCGGGTTGGCGGCAGAAATCGTGAAGGACCTGCATATCGTGCTTGCCGGTTTTGTACGTGCATTGCTGTTGCTGTCCCTTGCGACGTTCATAGGCTACAGCATTGCATTTACCTTACTCGACGTGCCGTATGCATTGATTCTCGCCGGTGTTGCCGCGTTGCTTGAATTCATTCCTGTGGTCGGCCCGCTCAGCGGTGCAATGATTGTGCTGGGCGTTGCAGCGGTCAGCGGCTATGAGAATCTGTTGTGGCTGGCGGCATTCTTCCTTGCCTATCAAGCCATGCAGGAATACATGCTTAGCCCGTATCTGATGAGCGAAGAGCTGGAGATACCACCATTACTGGTGATCGTCGGTGTATTGGCCGGCGAGCAACTCGGCGGGATAGCCGGGATGTTCCTGTCGATACCTGTCATTGCCGCGCTCCGGCTCATACTGACAAGAACCATTGCGCGCCGGAAGCCGACCATATGAAAATGTATTTCCCATGCGAAAACTTGTTTAAATATATTGCCGAACTTTCACAATGTTTCCTGATCTATAAAGTAGAAGCGATCGGCTTCGTAATCAATCAGGAGGTACTCTCATGAATAAAGACCAAGTCAAAGGCGCTGCAAAACAGGTGGCCGGCAAAATCCAGGAACAAGCCGGACGCGTCACCGGAAGTGCTGAACATGAGGCTAAAGGACTCGGCAAGCAAGCTGAAGGCACCGTGCAGAAAAACTACGGCGATGCAAAGGAAAATGTGAATGACGCTTTGAAAAAAGGTCATTAAACAAAGCTGCTGAAGCATGGACGCGGGACTCCCCGCCTGCGTTCATACCAGCGCCACATACCGTCAAAGTTGTGGCGCTCTTTTTTTGTGGGCAGTATCAAAATCTTCCACTGTCATTTGCGTGCGGGCTGACGCAGATCCCAACCTACATTCGGCCCTGTAGATGATGAATCTCCTAGGGTAGGCACTCCTCTTCTAAAGCCATGAGAATCAAGCATTGTCATACACGCGCTG
>JAQGMD010000481.1 GCA_028292565.1 Burkholderia sp.
AAGCGCGTCTGATGCAGTAGTTTTGGGGACAACAAGGTCGCCTATACTGCAGCAAGTTGGAGAAAATCATGGAACTGACACAAACACAAACCTACGTACCGCCCCCGGGCTTTTTTAAACGCCTCACAGTAATCGACTGGCTATACGCAGCGACGCTGATGGCCGGAGCATTGTTCGCGCTTAACCGCTTCGGCGCATACATGGACGTTTATGAGAAAGCGATCCTGGTACTGACCGCGCCGACGTTCGCATGGCTTGGATGGCACTGGAAGCCGGTACGCTGGCTGATTCCGCTGCTTGCCATTTTGGCATTGTCCGCAGTCTCTTTCTACGGAGGCTCACTGGAATCAGCCAACACAAAGTTCTTCCTGAAGTACGTGTTGTCGAGCCAGTCCGCCATCCTGTGGATGTGTACGCTGTTCTTCCTGTCGACATTATTCTATTGGGGCGGATTGGCAGCCAGGTCGGACTTCGGCACCGCGATTGGCAGCATGTTGTGCTGGGCTGCTGTCGTGCTCGGTTTCACCGGCATGCTGGTGCGCTGGTATGAGTCCTACCTGGTTGGTGCCGATATAGGCCATATCCCGGTCTCCAACCTGTACGAAGTGTTCATCCTGTTCTGCATGATCACCGCGCTGTTCTATTTGTACTATGAACAGCATTACGCCACACGGCAACTCGGTGCGTTTGTATTGCTGATCATATCGGCGGCCGTCGGTTTCCTGCTGTGGTACACCGTGACCCGCGACGCGCATGAAATCCAGCCGCTCGTGCCGGCCCTGCAAAGCTGGTGGATGAAGATACACGTGCCGGCGAACTTCATTGGTTACGGCACGTTCGCGCTGGCCGCGATGGTCGGGGTCGCATATTTGCTGAAATCGAAGGGCTTGCTGGTCGACCGCCTGCCGGCGCTGGAAGTCCTGGACGACGTCATGTACAAGGCAATTGCGGTTGGTTTTGCCTTTTTTACCATTGCCACCATCCTGGGCGCACTGTGGGCGGCTGAAGCATGGGGTGGCTACTGGTCATGGGATCCGAAGGAAACCTGGGCGCTGATCGTCTGGCTTAACTATGCTGCGTGGCTGCACATGCGTTTGATGAAAGGCTTGCGTGGGCAAGTCGCCGCCTGGTGGGCCTTGGTCGGTCTGCTGGTCACGACATTTGCCTTCCTCGGGGTCAACATGTTCCTCTCGGGCCTGCATTCCTACGGCGAGCTCTAAAATAATTTTCAGCCCGATGGAATAAATCCTCGCTCCAGGCTGTTTACGCAGTGGTGCTTCTCTGGAACACCTTGATTAACCAACCTGGGGAGGATTTCATGAAATTTTCTTCTGCAATTGCGGCATTCCTGACTGCTGTGTTTCTGATCGGCTGTGCCGCATACGGCTCTGGGCAGATGCCGGCGAAGGTCTCCGACGGCATGCTTACCGATTCAGCCGGCATGACCTTGTACACCTTCGACCGCGATACCGCGGGAAAAAGCGCCTGCAATGGTCCCTGCGAAAAGAACTGGCCGCCGCTGATGGCCGGCGAAAGCGCCAAGCCGAGCGGGAACTACAGTGTCATTACCCGCGACGACGGCAAAAAACAGTGGACCTACAACGGCAAGCCGCTCTATACCTGGGTCAAAGACCAAAAGCCCGGCGACAAGACCGGAGACGGGGTAAATAATGTCTGGCATATTGCCAAACCTTAAAGATCCGTCAAACCTGTCATGGCCGACTTCGCCGAATCCCTGGCACTGCAAATTCCGCGATTACGCCGCTATGCAAGGGCACTGACGCACGATGTCACCCGCGCTGATGATCTGGTGCAGGATACGCTCGAGCGCGCGCTACGGCGTCGTTGGCTGTTTCGTATCAACAGTAACCTGACAGCGTGGTTGTTCACCATGCTGTACCGCCTGTATCTCAACGACGCCTTGCGCCAGCCTCTGGTTTACATGGAAGGCGAAGGCCTACCGGATATTGCCGGGTCGGAAGATCCTGGAGTGCAGCTGGATATGCAACGGGCTCTGGGCCGGCTAACTCCGGAGCATCGCGCGGTGATTGTGCTCGTAGGTCTTGAGCAACTCAGTTATAAGGAAACGGCCGAGGTGCTCAACATCCCGGTTGGTACCGTGATGTCGCGGCTGATGCGCGCCCGAGAGCAATTGCGGCACCTGCTATCAGACGTCCCCTCATCCCCGCCCGTTGTGGCCACGCCCGCGCAACTTACCCGGATCAAGTGACATGAGCCTCTCTTCAATTGGCGAAGTTGATCTCCATGCCTATGTCGACGGGCAGCTGGACGCTGCACGTCGTGCTGAAGTAGACGCCTACCTCGCTGCCCATCCGGAAGCGGCAGGCTTGGTGAAGGATCTCCGTGCCCAGATCCACTTGCTGCACGCCAGCGTAGACGTGGTAATGAATGAACCCATCCCCCTGCGGCTGACCAACGCGCTTCAGCCGAGGCCATGGCAGGGAAGCCTTGCCGCCGGTATCGCTTTGCTCGCCTGCGGCCTGACGGCGGGGTGGTTTGCCCATGCCCAGCTAGCGCCACCGGCCGCGGCTCCAATCGTATTTGCGAAGGAAGCACTGGTGGCCCATGCGCTCTACGTGGCCGAGCAGCGGCATCCTGTCGAGGTTCCGGCGGAGCAGGAAGCGCATCTCGTAGCCTGGCTATCGAAACGGTTGGATGCGCCAATCCGCGCCCCTATCCTGCAACAGCAGGGATTCTCTTTGCTGGGAGGGCGTTTGCTGCCGGGTGACGACGGGCCATTGGCGCAATTGATGTATCAGTCGGCAAACGGTGAACGCCTGACGCTGACGGTCAGGCGGGCCGCGAAGCCGCAGCCGGACATAGGCTTCCGCTTGATGGAGCAAGGGAGCACCAGTGTCTTTTACTGGATAGATCGCGACTACGGCTATGCGTTGTCAGGCGGCATCGACAGAAGTCGTTTGCTGGCGGTGGCGCGGGCGGTCGAAGCTCAACTGCGACACCAATAAAAAAATTGGTGTAAGGTTGCCATGGCCTGAACAGACAGAAGGCCAACCATCACGGAAAAACCACGGAGCCGTCATGCTAATCAAGCACAATCGCAACGGAATCGATATCCCGTTTGCTTCCGAAATCACGCCACGCGCAGTTTTTGAGGCGCGCCGTACATTCATTAAGCAGCTTGCCGTGGGAACAATTGCAGGAGGCGCTTTGGCAGAAATGCTTGCGCGCGAAGCATTTGCTCAGTCCGGAGGCGCGCAGAAACTCGCCGCCCAAGCCAATAGCCGGTATGTCGTGATGGACAAACCGACGGCTTACAAGGACGCCACCACTTACAACAATTTCTACGAGTTCGGCACCGACAAGTCCGATCCCGCGCAATACGCCGGTACCCTGAAGCCGCGGCCGTGGATGGTGACGATTGAAGGCGAAGTCAAAAAGCCGATGACGGTCGATCTCGATGGACTGCTCAAGCTGGCGCCGCTGGAAGAGCGGGTGTATCGCTTGCGTTGCGTGGAGGGCTGGTCAATGGTGATTCCATGGGTCGGCTACTCACTTTCGGAACTGATCAAACGGGTCGAGCCGACCGGCAATGCCAAATACGTAGAATTCACTTCTCTCGCCGACAAGAAACAGATGCCCGGCCTCGGCAGTCCGGTGCTCGAGTGGCCCTATGTAGAGGGCCTGCGGCTCGACGAGGCCAATCATCCGCTTGCCTTGCTCGCGCTCGGCATGTACGGAGAAGTGCTGCCGAACCAGAACGGCGCGCCGGTCCGCATCGTCCTCCCGTGGAAGTACGGATTCAAATCCGCGAAGTCGATCGTGAAGATACGTTTCACCAGGGACCAGCCGAAAACCGCCTGGAATCTGTCCGCGCCGCGGGAATACGGCTTCTATTCGAACGTCAATCCGGAAGTTGACCACCCGCGCTGGTCACAGGCGAGCGAACGGCGCATCGGTGAAGACAGCTTCTTCACGAAAAAGCGCAAGACCTTGATGTTCAACGGTTATAGCGAGGTGGCGCCGCTCTATACGGGCATGGATTTGAAGAAGTTCTATTAGTCGGTGCCGGATCGGTCATCATGGTTTTCCAGCCCACCCCGAAGCAGTACATCCTACTCAAAAGCACACTGTTCGTGCTGGCTTTGCTGCCGTTCGCGCGCCTGGTTGCTTTCGCGTTCACCGACAGGCTCGGTGCCAACCCGATCGAATTCATCACGCGCAACACCGGCGACTGGACGCTCTATTTTTTGTGCTTCACCCTCGCCGTCACGCCACTGAGGCGATTGTCAAAATGGAACTGGCTGGTCAAGCTGCGCCGCATGGTGGGCTTGTTTGCCTTCTTCTATGCGGCGCTCCATTTCACGACCTTCCTCTGGTTCGACCACTTTTTCGATCTGGACGAGATGCTGAAGGACGTCGTCAAGCGCCCGTTTATCACGGTCGGCTTTATCGCCTTTCTGTTATTGATCCCTCTCGCGGTCACCAGTACCAATGGCATGGTGAAGCGGCTTGGTGCGAAGCGCTGGCAGTGGCTGCACAGGGCGATCTATCTCATCGCACCGCTCGGCATACTGCATTTCTGGTGGATGAAGGCGGGGAAAAGCGACTTTGCACAACCCGCCCTGTTTGGCGTGATAGTCGCGTTGCTGCTGCTGATGCGGGTGTACTGGAAAGTCGTGCAGCCTCGGGTAAGGAAGCAGCAGGTCGGCGCGAGGCCGACCTGAGATCGGAGCAGGTTATCAGGTTGTGATCGATTCAAGAGCAAACAAATCGCTCGGCAATTCGCGCTTGCGAACCAGATGCACCTGTGCGCCGTCCACCATCACTTCCGCCGCGCGGCCACGCGTGTTGTAGTTGGATGACATCGCCATTCCGTACGCGCCAGCCGACATGATCGCGAGCAGGTCCCCTTGTTGTAGCGTCAGCGACCGCGCACGCGCAAGCCAGTCTCCGGACTCGCAGACCGGGCCTACGACGTCATAGACCTGGTCCCGGGATGTGCCAGGCGCGCTTTGCACTACCGGTTGCACCCCATGCCATGCTTCGTACATTGCCGGGCGCATCAAGTCGTTCATCGCAGCGTCCACGATCGCGAAATTTTTATCGCTGCCGTGTTTCAGGTACTGCACTTCGGTGAGCAGAAGGCCGGCATTGCCGGCGATCGAGCGGCCCGGCTCGAACAGAACCTGGATCTGAGTGCCGCTGTGCTTTTTCGCGCGCCATTGATCGACCCTGGCGAACAGCCGCGATAGGTAATCCCCAATTGCAACCGGCTGCTCGTCGGCATAAGTAATACCGATACCGCCACCGATATCGAGATGGTGCAAATGTATGCCTTCCGCGTCTAACTGATCGATCAACTCAATCACCTTGTCGAGCGCTTCCAGCAGCGGTGCATCGTCCAGCAATTGTGAGCCGATATGGCAGTCGATTCCGACTACTTTGATATTCGGTAAGCCAGCCGCCAATTGATAGGTCGCGAAAGCTTCCTCATATGCGATGCCGAACTTATTTTCCTTAAGACCCGTCGAGATGTAAGGATGGGTCTTCGCATCGACGTTCGGATTCACCCGCAAGGAAACTGGCGCCACCTTGTTCATTTTTGCGGCTGCCTCATTCAGGCGATGCAACTCTCCAACCGATTCGACGTTGAAGCACAGGATGTCGTGGGAGAGCGCCAGGCGCATTTCATCCTCGGTCTTGCCGACGCCGGAGAAGATTACCTTACGGGGATTTCCGCCGGCGGCGATAACGCGCAACAATTCGCCGCCCGACACGATGTCAAAACCGGAACCCAGGCTGCTCAGCAAATTCAGTACCGCCAGATTGGAATTGCATTTAACCGAATAGCAGACCATAGCGGTCTGTTCATCACGTCCATTTGCTTTGCAGGCATTGGCATAGGCGGAAAAATTCTCGACCAGCGCCCCCTTGGAATAGACGTATGTCGGTGTGCCGAACTGTTTTGCGATCTCGGTCAGCGGGGTTTTCTCGGCGTAGAGGACACCGTTTTCGTATGCGAAATGTGACATGTTTTCAGTCCAATATCATTGGGTAGCCGGGCCGGCGTTTTCGTCGGCTGGCGGTTCAGTTTGGGACGGCTTTGCCGGCGCGGCCGTCTGCGGCTTGGCCGGCATGTACAGCGATCCTTTTTGCCCGCACGCGGCGAGCAGGGCTGTCAGCACCACTGTCCCCGCTATCGTACGTAGCGATCGCCGCGGCAACAAATCAAAATTGGACTTCACGATTAGAATCACGGTTTAACCAAATTCATCGGAGTGTAGCATGACTGAATCTGAATTCCTGGCCATGGCGGAGGCGACGATGGACCGCATAGAGGCTTCGCTGGAGCATGCGTCCGGGGAGTGCGAGCTGGACGTTGAATGCAGCCGCAGCGGCAACGTGCTGGAAATAGAGTTTATCGACAATAGATCAAAAATTATCATCAACAGCCAGGCGCCGATGCAAGAGATATGGGTGGCGGCCAAGTCAGGCGGATTCCACTACAAGCATGATGGCGCGCACTGGATCAATACCCGGGACCAGTCCGAGCTGTTTGCATCGCTCTCGAAGATGGTCAGCGAGCAGGGCGGGGTGGAGCTGGTACTGCCGGCGCAATAAAGCAAAAAGCCGAAGCAGGTTGAATCCGCTTCGGCTTTCTCTCATCCGCGCTGTATCAAAGGATCAGAACAACTCGTTCTTTACTTCGTCCTTGGTAGCCTCTTCTTCAGGTTTGGGGCGCTGCTCACCCGGGGTTTCGATACCTAGGGCTCGTACGCCGGCTCCCGGCGGATTCTCGACATAGTAATAATCGTTGCCCACCTGGAGCAGGCCTTCCGGAACCGGACGTTCCACAATTGGCTCGTCTTTAAGTGTTTTTTGCATGTAATTGATCCAGATGGGCAGCGCCAGGCCCCCGCCGGTTTCCTTGTTGCCGAGGTTTTTCGGCTGGTCGAAACCAATCCACGCAACGCCTACGACCTTTGGGTTATACCCGGCAAACCAGGCATCGATCGAGTCGTTGGTGGTTCCGGTTTTACCAGCGATGTCAGGACGTTTCAATACCAGCGCCTTAGTCGCGGTCCCGAATTTGACTACATCTCTCAACATGCTGTCCATCAGGAAGGCGTTGCGCGCGTCAATTACCCGGTTGGCGTCGTTGCCGGCCCTGTCGGGAGCCGCTTGCGACAAGATCCTACCTTCGGAATCCGTCACTTTCGAAATGATGTACGGACTGACTTTATAGCCGCCGTTAGCAAATACCGCGTAGGCTCCGGCCACCTGCAACGGGGTCACTGCTCCGGCTCCGAGCGCCAGGGTCAGGTACGGCGGGTTCTTGTCGGCCTCAAACCCGAATCGTGTCGCATATTCCTGTCCGTACTTGGCGCCGATCTT
>JAQGMD010000057.1 GCA_028292565.1 Burkholderia sp.
GCGTTCGAACGGCTGATGGGGCTGATTTTGTCGGCGATGGCGGTGGAGATGCTGTTGGCGGGGATTCGCGATTACCTGTCGTCTCTTAAGTAGCGCATAGTCAATATAATCAATTTGTTAGAATGTATATCTAATGTGATTAATTAAATTTTTCCTGGCGGGGCGTCCTGGAACTGGAGAATGTTGGATTTCACAATATAATCAATGTCTTGCGATTCAAATTTATTGTAGGTTATTTACAGTAATCACGGAAAGCTAGACATAGAGCGATTTAGAAGTAGTCATCGTCGCCATCCTTCCCACTTTGCCGTACGCGGCTACGTGTATTAGATGCCCACAGTGCGATATCCGGCATTGGCGCAGTCTCGTCCAGAACGCCGAGTATCATCAAAGCGGACAAATAAATGCCGACTCCTGCACCGGGGTCACCTTTTTCGAGCCGACGTAGCGTTGCGTCGGATATCCCCATTCGGGAACAAAGGTCTTCAGCGCGAATTTTTTGTGTAATCCGCTGTTTCTTTATGCAGTTTCCCCAGACGCGAAGCCGCTCCAAAACCAGCGTTGGCACGGCGTCTGCGCGTAGCAGCTTTTTGGGCATGACCAAATCATCCTTTATAGATATCGTATTATTAGCATTAAACCGATATCTATGAAGGAGAGAAAAGTAAATGCATCTTTATAGATATCGGTTTAACTGACTTAATCTGATATCTATAACGCTTATAGTAGCCGTAGATCCGCCATGTGCAACGCAGCTATGCCACGAATGCCCCCCAATGGGGCGCATGGCACCCCCCCCACTTTCTTGCGGATATTCATATACTTGTACTATATTTCTCATCTAAATTGTTTAAAGTATTTTCTAGATTAACGGCATAAAAAACCGGCCGAAGCCGGTTTCATCACCGAATCGCTGAACTACATCTCTTCGTCCAACGGCAGCGTCAGGAATTGCGCAAAGTTTGCCGAACTCGACATCTCTTCGAAGATCTTGGCCATGATGTTCTCCTGTGACGATTAGAGCGTGCATGAAACCGACCGCATCGCATGAGTGCGGAAAATATATTCAATATAAATACGCATAGAAGGAACGATTTATCACTTTATTATTGCGCTTTAGTCACAAGTGAAATATCGTCGCCGCATGGACCAGTTCAAACAGATTTCAACTTTCGTCGACGTGGCCGCCAAAGGCAGCCTGTCCGCAGCCGCGCGGGCGGAGGGGATCGCCCCGGCAATGATCGGCCGCCGCCTGGATGCGCTGGAAGAGCGGCTAGGGGTCAAGCTGCTGCAAAGAACCACCCGCAAAATTGCGCTCACCAACGAGGGCATAGCATTCCTCGAAGACTGCCAGCGCATCCTGGCGGAACTTGAAAACGCCGAAGCGGCCGTATCGGAACGCAGCGCCAGGGCCACCGGCCATTTGCTGGTCTCAGCGCCCGCCGGTTTCGGCCGGCAGCATGTGGCGCCGCTGTTGCCCTCTTTTCTCACCGAGCAGCGGGATGTGACGGTGACCCTCAATTTGAATGACCGCGTCGTCGACCTGATCGGCGAAGGCATCGACGTTGCGATCCGCATTGCAGACCTGTCCGACTCCAGCTTGATCGGCGTAAAGCTCGCCGACAATAAACGGGTAGTGATCGCCTCTCCTGCTTATATAAAGCGTTATGGCGCTCCCAGTTCGCTCGACGAACTGGCCAAACATAACTGCCTCGCAATCAGCAGCGAAGGCAGCCAGCGTGGATGGACTTTTCGCCAGAACGGCAAGAACGTCACGCTGAAGGTGACTGGCAATATGGTATGCAATGACGGTGCGGTGCTGCACGATTGGGCGCTGTCGGGAAAGGGATTGGCGTGGCGCTCGATCTGGGAAGTGGGCACCGCGATCGAGTCGGGCAAGCTGGTGACGGTGCTCGACGAATTTGCCGCGCCGGGCAATGACATTTACGCGGTGTTCGCGCAACGCCGGCATTTGCCGCTGCGAATCAGGGCATTTGTGGATTTCCTGAGGCATGCCTATGGGCAGCCGGAATATTGGCAGGGACGGACCAATCCGATCAGGTAAGCGGATGTCCCTTACGCCCGCCTGCTTTGCTGTCGGTCACACCACACTTGCGATGGATTAAGACCACGTGCATAGATCGCTGCAAAATTTTCAATGCAGCGGATCTTGCAAGTCCGTCGATTCCTCCTCGGTCACTTCGCCTTCGAAATGCATATCGCGGCAGCAAGGTCCGCGCGTTCATCAAGTCACTCGAGGGCAAAGCCATGTGGACTCAAATCTATGACCCGTTCCACAATGCCGTGATATCGACATTGGTGGCGGCAGTGCCGGTGGTCGTCATGCTGGCGGCGCTGGCATTCTTTCACATCAAGGCGCACATCGCCGCACTGCTAGGCCTGGTCGCCGCGCTGGCCGTCGCCATCCTCGGATATTCGATGCCCGCCGATGCGGCGGTTTCGTCGGCCTTGCTCGGCGCGGCGAACGGCTTGTTGCCGATCGGCTGGATCATTTTGAATGTGATCTTCCTGTACCAACTCACCGAACGCAAAGGCTACTTCCGGGTGCTGCAGGAAAGTATCACCGGCATCACACTCGACCGCCGCCTGCAGTTGTTGTTGGTGGCCTTCTGCTTCGGCGCGTTCTTCGAGGGCGCGGGCGGATTCGGCACGCCGGTTGCAGTGACGGGCGCGATGCTGATCGGGTTGGGTTTCGCACCACTGGCGGCGTCAGGCCTGTCGCTGATTGCCAATACCGCGCCGGTGGCCTACGGTGCGCTCGGCACGCCAATCATCGCGCTGGCCGGCGTCACCGGGCTCGACATGCTGGAGTTGTCGGGGATGGTCGGCCGCCAGTTGCCGTTCTTCTCAATCATCGTGCCGTTCTGGCTGATCTGGGCTTTCTGCGGATTTCGCGGTATGAAAGACATCTGGCCCGCCATCCTGATCGCCGGCGCGAGCTTCGCGATCCCGCAATACCTGATCTCCAACTTCCACGGTCCCTGGCTGGTCGATGTAGGCGCTGCGCTGATATCAATGACCTGCCTCGCGCTGTTCCTGAGAGTATGGCGGCCCGCGGAGGTCTGGACTTCCGCGGCCGGGAAATTTGCCGGCTCGCTGTCGGAGGTGGTGAATACCAGCGTGGGCACGACTGTGCACAACTATTCACGTGGCGAAGTCATGCGCGCATGGCTGCCATGGGCGATCCTGTCGGTGCTGGTGTTCGTATGGGGTATACCCGAATGGAAGAAGCTGCTCGACGGGTTGTCGGTCTTCAAGTTCGAATGGCCGGGCCTGCATAACATGGTCCAGCGTATGCCGCCGGTGGTGCCCAAGCCTCACGCCGAAGCGGCGATCTATACGCTCAACTGGCTGTCGGCCACCGGCTCCGGCATCCTGCTCGCGGCCATCATCTCGGGCCTGGTGATGGGATACAAGGTGCGTGACATGTTCAAGGTGTACTGGGACACGCTGAAGCTTTTGCGGTATTCGCTTGCCACCATCGCGGCGATGCTGGCGCTGGGTTACACCACGCGTTATTCCGGCATCGACACAACGCTCGGGTTGGCGTTCTCGCATACCGGCGTGTTCTATCCGTTCTTCGGTACCCTGCTCGGCTGGCTCGGCGTCGCGCTCACAGGGTCCGACACCGCATCGAATGTCCTGTTCGGAGGTTTGCAAAAAACGTCGGCGGAGCAGCTCGGCCTCAACCCGGTGTTGATGGCGGCCGCCAACTCCTCCGGCGGCGTAATGGGCAAGATGATCGATGCGCAATCGATCGTGGTGGCATCGACCGCGACCAAATGGTATGGCCACGAGGGCGATATCCTGCGCTACGTGTTCTTCCACTCGGTTGCGCTGGCGTGCCTGGTCGGACTGCTGGTGACATTGCAGGCGTATGTCTATCCGTTCACGCTGCTGGTCAAATAGTGAAGGGCAAAATAAAAATCCCCGGGCATGCCGGGGATTTTCTATGCAGCTGAAAGCGTAAAGCTTAGATCGGCTGGATGTTCGAAGCTTGCTTGCCCTTCGGGCCAGTAGTAACTTCGAAAGTAACGCGCTGGTTTTCTTTCAAAGTCTTGAAGCCGCTCGACTGGATAGCGGAGAAGTGCGCGAACAGATCTTCGCCGCCTTCATCCGGGGTAATGAAACCAAAACCTTTGGAGTCGTTGAACCACTTTACAGTACCTGTTGCCATTTCATTTCCTATTACATAGTTGGTGGGCTTTTGCCCGGATAGAACCTTTGAAGCAAGAAAGGAATGACAGACGAATACTGCACTACTATGCTCAAACTTCAAACGGTCGCAAATTATACTTCATAAAAGAAGAGCAGCGGACAATTTAATCATCCACCCGGGCTCGCGGAATGCATGGCACGCTTGCTGCATGCATTCATGGCAGGTTCCCCCAACAATAAAGTCGACTGCCATGGCAAGCCCACTCTCTTCACCTTACGCAAAGTCATTTGCAAAGAAACACCCCTCGCGCTCCGCTTCGCGCAAGCACCGTGTATTTCCTACCATTTCGGAATCGGATGCCAGCCTGCTGGAGGAAACGCTGCTTGACACCTTCGGCTTCACCACGTTGCGCCCGGGCCAGCAAGAGGTGATTGAAAGTGTCATCCACGGCAACGACACGCTTGCCATCATGCCTACCGGCGCAGGCAAGTCGCTGTGCTACCAGCTGCCTGCGTTGAAGATGCCCGGCACGACCATTGTTGTATCGCCTTTGATTTCCCTGATGAAAGACCAGGTCGACAAACTTGAAGAAGCGGGTGTCGCCGCGGCCGAGGTCAACAGCACCCTGACCGCTCGCGAAGAGGCCGAGACGATAGCGGACATTGAAGACGCCAGCCGCGAGTTCGTGTTTGCAACGCCGGAGCGCTTGACCGACCCGGACTTTATCGCAACGCTCAAGCAAAACAAGATCGACCTGTTCGTGATCGATGAGGCCCACTGCATCTCGCATTGGGGACATGACTTCCGCCCTGCCTACCTCAATCTCGGCGCCATCATCGAGGCCCTCGACCATCCGCCGGTCCTGGCACTGACCGCGACCGCAACCGATTCTGTGGTCGAAGACATCCTCAAGCAACTGGCGCTGCCCCAGATGAAGGTGATTAACACCGGCATCTATCGGGAGAACCTGCATTACCGGGTGGTCGCCGCCACCGACGAAGCGGAAAAACTCACTGAAACCATCCGCCTCGTTCGCGAAACCGCAGGCTCCGGGATCGTCTACGCCGCCACCGTGAAGATGGTCGAGGAATTGCATGAAGCGATGGTGCAGGCCGGGGAAAACGTGGTCTGCTACCACGGCCAGCTGTCGGCCAAGGAACGCGCGCGCAACCAGGACATGTTCATGGACGGCACTGCACGGGTGATGGTGGCGACCAATGCGTTCGGGATGGGCATCGACAAGCCCGATATCCGTTTCGTGCTCCACAACCAGATACCCTCGAGCCTGGAATCGTATTACCAGGAAGCGGGACGCGCCGGGCGCGATAACAACCCGGCCGAATGCATCCTGCTCTATTACTTCAAGGACAAACGCGTGCAGCAGTTTTTCCTGGCGCGCCGCTATCCGAGCGCCGAGGATATCGGCGCCATCTACGCAGCGATCAAAACGCTGGCCGCGGAAGAGCCGCAGGTTTCACTCGCGCGCCTGCAGGAGTCACTCGACCAGCTCTCCAACAGCAAGCTGCAAGTGGCGCTGAAACTGCTGAAGGATGGCGGACTGGTTGAGCAGGATGAGAATATGGATTACTCCCTCACCGACAAACAGGCCGGGCCGAAGGAGCTCAACAAACTGGTCTCAATCTACCAGGACAAAAGCGAACACGATCATGAAGGCCTGGAGAAGATGGTGTTCTATGCCCAGACCGGCTTTTGTCGATGGAAGGTCATGCTCGACCACTTCGGCGAGGGAGTCGAATGGGCGCACTGCGGCGTTTGCGACAACTGCCTGCGGCCGCCGGAAGAGGCGCTCAGTCCTTTGACCGCGCGCCAGCTGCGGCAGGTCGCCGTGCCGAAAAAAGAAGAACCCTGGGCAAAGGCCGGCAGCCCGGTCAAGGTGCCCCGCTATGGCGAAGGCCGCGTGGTCGCCGTCGTCG
>JAQGMD010000067.1 GCA_028292565.1 Burkholderia sp.
GGCCGTAACAGTGGTCGGATTTAATTGGTTAACTGTACTGGTGGTGTATCGGTATTGTCGTTTAGGATACCTCATCACGAAAGGACGGGGAAGTTGTACATATGAGTCGCGCAATGACACAGGAAACCAGGGGCATGTGGCTTGGCATTGCCGGTGTTGCCATCTTCAGCCTGACGCTGCCTTTCACACGGATCGCCGTCGCCGAGTTGAATCCGGTGCTGGTCGCGCTGGGCCGCGCTGTGGTTGCCGCCGCAGGTTCGGCTGTGTTGTTATGGTGGATCGGCGCGCCGCGTCCGACCCGCTCACAATGGAAGGCATTGATCATCACCGCGCTTGGCGTGGTGGTCGGCTTCCCGGTATTCTCTTCGATCGCGATGCGCTACGTGCCGGCATCGCACGGCGCAGTCGTGCTGGGGATACTTCCATTGGCCACTGCCTTGTTCGGGGCCTTGCGCTTCGGCGAACGTCCATCGGTCGGGTTCTGGATCGCAGCGGTCTTCGGCAGCGGCATCGTAGTCGCATTCGCGCTGTGGCAGGGCGGCGGCGAACTTCATATGGCGGACCTCGCGTTGTTTGCGGCGGTGGTCGCCGCCGCGATGGGATATGCGGAGGGCGGCCGGCTGTCGCAGACCATGGGCGGAGAGCGGGTGATTTGCTGGGCGCTGGTGTTGTCGATGCCTGTGCTGCTGCCAGTGTCGGTCTGGCTCGGCTGGCATTACGGCGTCAGCGCATCGCCGCAAGCCTGGATGGCGTTCGCCTATGTATCACTGTTCTCCATGTTTATCGGATTCTTTTTCTGGTACCGGGGCCTGGCCCTGGGCGGCATCGCCCGCGTCGGACAGGTGCAATTACTGCAACCTTTCCTCACATTGCTCGGCGCGGCAATCATTGTCGGCGAGGCACTGGAGGCGCACCACTTCCTTTTTGCGGTGGCTGTAATCGGCGTGGTCGCAATCGGGAGACGCATGAGCATCCGGCGCTGACGCCGCCATTCCGATGCGCCGCCGTTAAGAGTAAAATCTGCGCATCGTTCAATTACCATTCCGATGCAAGCCGGGGTGGCCCACTTTCCCGAGGCGACTATGTCTGTTTATGAAAAACTGAAAGCCCTGAATATCGAATTGCCCGCCGTGGCGACGCCCGCGGCCGCTTATGTCATGTATGCGCAAACCGGCAATACGGTTTACCTGTCAGGCCATATTGCCAAAAAAGACGGCAAGCCATGGGTCGGCCAGCTCGGCAAAAACATGAACACCGAAGAGGGCAAGCAGGCCGCACGCGCGATCGCGATCGATTTGATGGGCACGCTGCAGGCGGCATGCGACGGTGACCTGACTCGCGTCAAACGCATCGTCAAGGTGATGAGCCTGGTCAATTCGACCGGCGAATTCACCGAGCAGCACCTGGTCACCAACGGCGCGTCCGAACTGTTCGGTGAAGTGTTTGGCGAAAAAGGCAAGCATGCGCGCTCCGCATTCGGCGTCGCCCAAATCCCGCTCGGCGCTTGCGTCGAAATCGAATTGATCGCCGAGATCGGCTAGAAGCGCGGCTAAAAGCGCGGCTAAAGACAGTCAGTTATCCAAGGAATGGCCCGCAGATGTGGAAAACCGGGCCATCCATTTCCAGAGTCAGTTATGAAAATCGAAAATCCAACTCCGATACAGTGGCAGTTCTCGCAACGAGCACAGCAGCTGCAAAGTTCGGCCATCCGTGAAATCCTCAAGATCACGGCGCGCCCGGAAATCATCTCTTTTGCCGGCGGCTTGCCGTCGCCCGAGACCTTTCCGGTCGACCGCATGCGCGCGGCGCACGACGCGGTGCTGACACGCCAGGGCAAGGTAGCCCTGCAGTACGGTACCTCCGATGGTTACGCGCCATTGCGGGAATGGATTGCCGATTCGCTGTCGCAGGACGGCGCCAGGATCATGCCGGACCAGGTGCTGATGGTGTCGGGTTCGCAGCAGGCGCTCGACCTGCTCGGGAAGGTCCTGATCGACGAAGGCAGCAAGGTCCTGGTTGAAACGCCAAGTTATCTGGGCGCGCTGCAGGCCTTTTCCGTGTACCGGCCGGAATTCGTTTCAGTGGCGACCGATGAGAGCGGCGTGCTGCCAAAGGAGGTTGCTGCGGTAGCAAAGGATGCGCGCCTTCTGTACGCGTTGCCCAACTTCCAGAACCCGACCGGCCGTACCATGTCGGTGGAACGCCGCGTGGAACTGGTGGAAACCTGCGCCCGCCTCGGCTTGCCCTTGATCGAAGACGATCCATACGGTGCGCTCTGCTACCGCGGCGAGCCGTTGCCGAAGCTGTTGACGATGAATCCGAACGGCGTGGTGTACATGGGCTCCTTCTCCAAGGTGCTGACCCCGGGCATCCGTCTCGGCTATGTGGTGGCGCCGGTGCCCCTGGCACGCAAGCTGGAACAAGCCAAGCAGGCGGCCGACCTTCACACCGCGCAGTTGACCCAGATGGTGGTGCATGAAGTGATCAAGGACGGCTTCCTGACACAACACATCCCGACCATCCGCAAACTGTATTCCGACCAGTGCCAGGCGATGCTGGGCGCGTTGACCGAGTTCTTCCCGTCGTCGGTCACCTGGACCAAGCCGGAAGGCGGCATGTTCATCTGGGTCACGCTGCCCAAGCATATCGACAGCATGAAGCTGCTCGACGAAGCGGTTGCCCAGAATATTGCATTCGTGCCGGGCGCGCCGTTTTACGCGAACGAGCCGGAAAACAATACCTTCCGCCTGAGCTTCGTTACCGTGCCGCCGGAGAAGATTCGGGACGGTATCGCGCGGCTAGGTAAATTGATTGCTGCGAAGTTGTAAGTAGAGTCCGGTGCGCATGGCGCACCCTATGACGCTGTACCGGGCAACAAAAAAGCGAGCTGTCAGATGACAGGCTCGCTTTTTTTGTAGGTTGGGATGCAATCCCAACGCCGTTCACACCATGCATGAAGCTGCCGGTCGCACGAGGGCCGGAATGTTGGGATTTGCATCCCGCCTGCGATCACCCCTGCTACGAACGCCTGAGCGACCTGCGTTTGCCTGTTACTTCACCGGCGTCAACGTATTCGGCTTCAGCTTCGTTCCTTCCAACGCCTTGCCTTTACGCGCCCGCTTGCCTATATGCGGCGCCAATATCGAAGCCGACAAGCTGAGGTCCTGCGCCTTGCCGCCGCGTCCGGCGCCCGAAAGGATCACGCCTTTCTGGCTGATCGGCTGCGCAGCAAGCAGCTTTTCATTCTTGTCCAGTTCCATCAGGATCACGCCGCGTCCGCCGCCGGACAGATTCTTCATTTCATCCATGCCGAACACGAGCAGCCGGCCCTTTTCCGACAGGCAGGCAATCGCGCTGTCCTTGTCCTCGGCCACGCGCGGTGCAATCGGCTCATCGCCCTCGTCGACAGTCATGAATGCCTTGCCCGCCTTCGCGCGGCTGATCATGTCGCCCACCCTGGCGGTAAAGCCGTAGCCTGCGGTGGAGGCGAGAAGCAGCGTTGTGTCGGTCGTCCCGACGAAGTAGTGGAGCAGGCGTGAACCGCTCGCCAGTTCGACCAGAGTGGTGACAGGTATGCCATCGCCACGAGCGCCAGGCAAAGCCGACACCGGAACCGAGTACACACGGCCATTCGAACCGAATGCGAGCAGGGTATCGACGGTGCGGCACTCAAAGGCGCCGTACATGTTGTCGCCGGCCTTGAATGCGAACTGGCCGGCGTCGTGGCCATGCCCGGTGCGTGCACGCACCCAGCCTTTTTGCGAAATCACGACCGTCACCGGCTCGTCGATGACCTTCTGTTCGACAACGGCTCTCTCCGCCTCTTTGATCACCGTGCGGCGCTCGTCACCGAATTGCTTCGCATCCGTTTCGATTTCCTTGATCACCAGCTTCTTCATCGACGCCGGGTTGTCGAGCAAGTCCTGCAGGCCGGTTTTTTCCTTGCGCAGTTCCGCCAGTTCCTGCTGGATCTTGATCGCTTCCAGGCGCGCCAATTGGCGCAGGCGTATCTCGAGGATGTCTTCCGCCTGGCGGTCGGACAATTTGAATGCCGTCATCAGCGCCGGCTTCGGTTCGTCCGCTTCGCGGATGGTCTTGATCACCTTGTCGATGTTGAGCAGCACCGCTTCACGGCCTTCCAGGATATGGATGCGGTCGTCGACTTTCTGAAGGCGGAATTGCGTCCTGCGCGTGATCGTCGCGAAGCGGAAATCGATCCATTCGCGCAGGATGTGGCCGAGTCCCTTTTGCCGGGGACGGCCGTCGCCGCCGATCATCACCAGGTTGATCGATGCGCCGCTTTCGAGCGAGGTATTGGCCAGCAGGATGTTCATGAACTCCGTCTGGTCCTGGTTCTTCGACTTCGGCTC
>JAQGMD010000094.1 GCA_028292565.1 Burkholderia sp.
CCGCGCGCTCGCCGCCTGGTTTGTGGTCCTGTTGTATGGCGCGATCGCGGGAATCAGCCTGCGACTTAGCATGAAACATTTCCGCCCGCCGGCTTCCATCGGCACGACATTGCGAACGGAAGTGCGCAGAGATATAGACGTCATCAAGGAAAGCCTATGAGCAGCCTTCAATCTCTGGAAGCGGAAAGACTAGCCATACTTACTCGAATGCAAGCCAATCGTGAACGGTACCGGAGAATGCTGATGGAAACTTCCGACGAACAAAGCCATGACACCTACCTGCACGGTGATCAACCTGCGGGTAATTTTCAGTCTTCCTCTTACGGCCACTACGGCCATAGCTTTGCCGACACCTCGGGCCTCAGGCACAACCCGGCGGTGGCCTGGGTAAAGGAGCACCCTTTGTTGTGCGCGGCGGCAGTGGCGGCAGTGATCGCGATCGGCCCGCGCCGCATCGCGCGCAGTGTCGTCAGCAGCGGTACTGCACTTACAGCATTGACGCTGCGCAATCAAGCGAACGTTGACATGGTTGGCAGACTCCTATCATCAGTAGTCAGCTATTTGCAACGCGAACGTACTCGCCCTCGCCCATAGACGTCCGGAGGCGTCCATGAGTGAGGCACGTGAGTGAGGTGCCCCGTCGTTGCACAGGGTTGCCTACTGACCCGGTCGTCCAGCTATGAAAATAAAGTTTTTTACTACTCTTGAACAGAAAGGGAATAAATCATGAAGAAAATCATTTCGGTATTGAGTATTTTGGTTGTGTCGGTCGGCCTCACTGCCTGTAACACGATGAAGGGCTTTGGAAAGGACGTCGAGCGCGGCGGCGAGAAAGTCCAGGGCGCCGCACAAAACCAGCAAAACAAGTAAGCAAAACTGCAGCACCTCAGGTACTTGCACCCCTGAGCGGGCCGATGACCGTAACAGGCATCGGCCCATCTTATTTGTGGTTTGGGTTCACGCGGGAGACCGACGCCCGGCTCCGCGTCACCAGCGCTGTCTTTCCTCCTATTTTTTTCCACCGCCAGCACCGCTGGTGCCGCCGGTGCCACTGGAGCCAGTGGCAGTAGCCGTCTCACCCGATTCGAGATTGGCGACGCGTGTCGGCCATGACAACACCACGGATGCAACCTCCTGGGCCTTCTTCCCCGGCTTCTTCGCAACGGTGACCATTTGGTCGATCGCATGGCCGTTCGCCACCGCATGCACCTTGTACTTGCCACCTTTCGGCAAATCCACTAGCATCATCGGGCCGTCGCAAGTGGTTTCCAGGACTGCGTTTCCTTTCGCATCCTTGATGGCAACGTTAACGTCGGCCATCAGTTCACCCTTAGTGTCGGCAAACGTGAGCAGCATGTCGTGTTTTTTCGCTTCCCTCTTCATCAGGGTTCGCTCTTCCGCGCCGACGCCGCCGCAGACGTAGGTGACACCGTCTTTGGTCTTTGGCTGCATGCCTGCCATCGGCGGCATTGCGGCGCCCGGCTGCGGCTGTGCTTGCGCACCGGATGAACCGGAAGTATCGGTGCCTGGCAGCGGTGGCATCTCGGATTGCGTTCCGGATGCTCCGGAGGTCTCCTGCGCGGGGGGCGCCGGCATGCCCGGCTGTACTCCGGACGTATCGGGATTTGCCGCCGGCATGCCGGATTCGGTACCGGATGTGCCGGAAGCCGGATGGGGAGGCATACCTGAATGCGCACCGGATTGCGGGCTGCGGGTGCCGGTGCCGGGCGGTCCGGACTCCGAGTTCAACTGCTGCGTTCCAGGCTGCGCGCCCGACGGGCCTATGCTGTACTGGGACTGCTCCCCGGCCTGCGAATCGCTTTGCACGCCGCCGGTAGCGCCGGGGCTCGATTGCGCCTGCGCCAGCGTGGCGGAAGACGCAAAACCAAGCGCGATAAGTAAGATCGATGCGGTTTTCATGAATGTAAATCTCCAGAGTCGATTTGCGCGGCGACGGAACAACGCGGCGCGCACGTCACCATCTGCGCAAACGCCTTGCGGCGACCACCGCAGCCGCAGGAAAGCGCTGATGAACGGGTCGATGTCAGTCCGTCCCAGGTGTCCTTGAAGGCTTCGGACCGACGGTTATTCGCGCATAGCGATGCATCATCCATGCCTATATAGACTGGTGCGAGAGGGGTGCGAGAGGGTGCGGGACGCTGCGGGTCTTTCTGGAGCAGGTCCGGTGGAGCGGCGGATTTTGCGGGCGGAGGGCCGCATGTTTCAGGGGCTGGAATAGAAAATGGCGGGTCATAACCCGCCATTTTCAGGACCGTACCTAACTGGCGGGTCGCAACCCGCCCACCAACTTAGCCTGTGATGACCAGTTGGTTGTCGACGGAGCGCACACCTGCCACGCCCTTCGCGAGGGATTCAACTTTCTTCCTCAGCGCGAGCGACTTCACTTCGCCTTTGAGTTTGACATTGCCCTGGGCTGTGTCTACGTTGACTTTCAACGCGCTGACTTCCGGATCAGCCAGCAGCGCCGCTTTGATCTTTGCGGTGATCGCTGCGTCGTCAACTACCTGGCCGGTAGAGCGCGAGGCATTTTGCGAGCCGGATTCGCTCTTGGTCGCTGCGCAACCTGCGACGAACGCGACAGACAAAAGGACGGCGAGCAGTTTGGATGTATTCATAAGTCTCCTTTTCGGGGGATATGGTTCTTGAGATATATAAGTTTGCAGCGACAGTCATACCGTTAATATGATATGCATCAACTTTGCTGCTCGGCATCGGGTACGACGCCGGGACCAGGTGTAAATATTTCTGGGTACAGAAGCATTTACAATTCCGGGCGCATGATTTTAAACGAATGCGGTGTGGGAATGTTGTAAAAACCATCCGCGCGCCAGCCGCGCGACCACTTCGAGGTTGCCGGGCTCCTCGAACGAGTGGGTGGCCCCGGGGATGATTTCAAAGCGTTTCTTGCATCGCAGCGCTGCGTAGGCGGCGCGATTCATCTCGACCACGCCGTCGTCCAGCCCGCCGACGATCAGCAGCGTGGGCGCACTGATTTTCCCGAGGGTTTTCTGGCATGCGAGGTCAGGACGGCCTCCCCGCGAAACAATGGCGGAGATCGCCCGGCCACGCACGGCCCCCAATTGCAACGCCGCGGCCGCGCCGTTACTGGCGCCAAAAAGTCCGATCGGCAGGTCCCTGGTCGCCTCGTACTGCTGCAGCCAGTCGCAGGCGGCATTGAGCCGGTCCGCCAACAGCGAGATGTCGCAGCGCGCCCGATGACCGCTGGCTTCCTCCGGGGTCAGCAAATCCAGCCAGAGGGTGGCCAGGCGCGCCTCCCGCAAGACGCTGGCGACATAGTCGTTAGGAGGCTTGACGCGATTGACACCGTCGCCTTGGGAAAACAGGATGACGCCCGTGTGGTCGTCGGGCAGCCAAAGCACGCCGTCCATGACAGCATCGCCTACCTTGATCCTGATCCGTTCACTGTGCGTCGGTAACGCCATCACTGCTCCTGTCGGCCCGGGGTTCAGACCTGCCTGCACGATGCGACTCGCGGGAAAATATTCGCTGCATAGATGCGCTTACGCAAACTCCATGCCATTGAATTCGTGTAGGACCAATCGGGGACGCGCGTATGGAAATGGCGCTGCCAAGCGGATAAAAACCGGAAGCAACCGGAAGGAATTACATTTCGCCCGGCGACGGCGGCACGGGTCGCGCCGGCAGGACGAACTGGGCGGGGACAATCATCCCCGCCGAGGTGACAGGTCGTGGCGGCGCTTTCGGCGGAGCGGGAAGGTTCTGCTGCCTGCCGCAGGCATTCAACGCCAACAACAATACAGCGCCCGGCAGGGATTTTTTGCAGCCGGCCGAAAATTTCTGTAACCGCCCACCGTGCTCGCTCATGATCCCGCTTTCATCAGGTTGATCGGACCGATCCGGCACCATTGGTTAATCCGGGCACACGCAAACTTTGTTCCCGCAGGTTGCCGGGGGCATAGGGATGTCCGGCAACGCCCTCTTCTTCCGCCAGCGTCGAGCGCAATTCCCGAAAATAATCGATCGTCCTGCCCAGCCCCTCGCTCAGGCTGATCTTCGGTTCCCAATTCAAAACCTTCCTCGCCAGCGTGATATCCGGGCGGCGCCGTACCGGATCATCGCTCGGGAGCGGTTTGAACACGATCGTCGAACGCGATTTGGACAGCGCAACGATGCGTTCCGCCAGCTCCAGCATCGTATGCTCGACGGGGTTGCCGAGATTGATGGGCCCGAAGACGCCATCCGGACTCTGCATCAGGCGATCGAATCCACGGATCATGTCATCGACGTAGCAAAACGAGCGCGTCTGCGTGCCGTCGCCATAAATCGTCAGCGGCTGGTTGTCGAGCGCTTGCATGATGAGGTTGGACACCACGCGGCCGTCGTTCGGATGCATGCGCGGACCGTAGGTGTTGAAGATGCGCGCCACCTTCACTTGCAGGTTATGCTGGCGCTGATAATCCATGAACAGGGTTTCCGCGCAGCGCTTTCCCTCGTCGTAACAGGAACGCAAACCAATCGGGTTGACGTGTCCCCAGTAATCTTCGGTCTGTGGATGCTTCTGCGGGTCGCCGTACACCTCGCTGGTCGAGGCTTGCAGTATCCGCGCCTTCACACGCTTGGCCAGGCCCAGCATGTTGATCGCGCCATGGACGCTGGTCTTGGTGGTCTGCACCGGATCGTTCTGGTAATGCACCGGCGACGCCGGGCAAGCCAGGTTGTAGATTCCATCGACTTCGACGTAGAGCGGAAATGTCACGTCGTGCCGCAGCAGCTCGAAACGCGGATGCGTAAGCAAATGGGCGATGTTGCGTTTGCTGCCAGTATAGAAATTGTCGACGCAGAGCACGTCGTGGCCCTGCTCCAGCAAATACTCGCACAGGTGCGAGCCAAGAAAGCCGGCGCCACCGGTCACCAGAATGCGTTTGCAGTGTTCTTCCTTCATGGACGGCCACCCGTTTCGTTGGTCATGTCGTTGTTTCAATGGCTGTTAAGGCTGCGCCAGCGGATCGGATATTCGCCGCAAGCAGATGGCCTGCGATCGCGGACACCGTATCCGCGGCGATATTGACCGCACAGAGATGTCCGATAGGGCAGGAAAAATGCATGCAGGGACGGCAGGCAACCGGCGCGCCGACTACAACGTGGCGATCGCTGTCGAGCGGCGCCCAACGCACCGGATCGGAGCCGCAACAAACAATCACGCTCGGCGTAGCAACTGCTGCGGCGACGTGCGAAATGCCGGTGTCATTGCAGACCACCATGCGTGCCTGCGCGATCAGCGCAGCGAGGCCACCAAGGTCGGTTTTCCCGCACAGGTCGAGCGCCGGCGCGCGCATTGCGCGGATTACCGCTTGCACGATCTCACGCTCGTCCGGGGAACCGGTCAGGACCACCCGCAACCCGCTTTCGACGAGGCGGTCGGCCACTTCGGCAAACCGTTGCGGCAGCCATCGCCGCGATGGCAGCCGCGCGCCCGGATGCACACACGCATAAGACCCCGGCTGCGGCAGTATTTCATGACTGCGCTGCAGCGATTGATAGTCCGCTTCGAACAATGGAAACTCCAGTGCTTCGCCTTGCGACGCAATGCCTATCGATTCCATCAGTCGGATGTAACGCAGCACTTCGTGCTCGCGTTCTTCCCACGCGAAGAAGCGCGCCGGATCGGGGCAGTAATGTCCGGCTTCGTAGAAGCCTGCGGTCTGCTTTGCTCCCAGCAACATGGCGACCGAGTTGCTCAATTTGCCGCTACCGTGCATTTGTATCGCGAGATCGAAATTGCGCTGTTGTGCCTCTTCAATGAATTGCGGCATCGCCCGCAGTTCCATTTGCCTTTCCGGAAATCCCGGGAAACCGGGGAAGACCAGAAGATCGTCGACGTACCGCGCGTAACGCTCAACGAAACTTTGCGCCCACGGCAATCCGACCAGCGTGATCCGCGCCTGCGGTGCGGCCGCACGGAGGGCACGCAGCGCCGGAACGACGCACAGCATGTCGCCAAGCTGCAGCGCGCGGAACACCGCTATTCTCTGCAGCGAAGAATAATCGGGGCGTGATGACGTTTGAAAGGCGATGGAGGAAGTCGTCATACTGTGCTTGTCCTGCATCACCACTTTTCCACAATAAAAGGCCCGATCGCCAGCACGTCCAGCGGCGTGCTGCAGAACGACTCGACCGCGTCACGCGGGCTGCAGACCACCGGCTCGCCACGGGTATTGAAGGAGGTATTGATCAATACCGGCACGCCGGTGCGCTCCTTGAATGCCCTCAGCAAATCGTAATAGGGCGCGTTCTGCGAGCGATTGATGGTCTGGATGCGCGCCGTGCCGTCGACGTGCCGCACCGCCGGAATGCGGTCTGCCTTATCAGGCCGCACGTCATAGACGAACACCATGAACGGCGACACCGCGCCGTCGACGAACCACTCGGCCACATCCTCTTCGAGGACCACCGGCGCCACCGGCCTGAAATCTTCCCGGTCCTTGATCAGGTTCAGGTGCGATTGCATCGAGGAGTCGAGCGGGGACGCCAGGATCGACCTTGAGCCGAGCGCGCGCGGCCCGAATTCCATGCGACCCTGAAACCAGCCAATCACCTTGTTTTGCCGAAGCAGTTCGGCCACGTCGACGGCCAGGTTATCCGCGCGGCGGTAGCGCAGCTTCGCCAGCTTCAGGAATGCCTCGATCTCCTCGTCCCCATAGGACGGGCCGAGGAATGCGTGGTCCATTTGCCAGTGGCGCTTTGAGAGGCCGCGATTCTGCCCGTCGACCCATAGCGCAGCGCCAAGCGACGTGCCGGAATCGCCGGACGCCGGCTGTACCCACACGCTCTTGAAAGGCGTCTGGTCGCGCACCTTTGCATTCAGCACGCAATTAAGCGCCACACCGCCTGCCATGCACAAGTTGTCGGCGCCAGTTTCCTGGTGCAGCCATTCAACCATTTGCAATACGGTTTCCTCCAGCACCACTTGCAGGGAGGAAGCGATGTTCATATGGTCCTGCGTGAATTCGGTGCCGCGCTCGCGCGGGGAGCCGAATATCTTTTCCCACTCGGCCGGCTTGACCGCATAGTCGCCGCATCCCTTGTACTGCACCACTTCGCGCAGCAGCGGCGCATACACCGGCTTGCCGAACGAGGCCAGCGCCATTACCTTGTACTCATCCGATGAATGCAGGAAACCAAGGTGGTCAGTGACCGCCTCGTACAGCAGGCCGAGTGAATGCGGCAGGTTCACCTGCTTCAGGCGCCTGTAGCGACGATCAAGGTACATGCCATAGCTGGTCGTGGCCAGTTCGCCCCGGCCGTCCATGGTCAGCACCGCACACTCGTCATACGGCGCTGCCAGGAAGGCGCTCGCCTCATGCGCAAGGTGATGCTCGATGAAATGCCATTGATAAGGGCCGTCATGGCGCACGCCCTTGAAACGGCTTTTGATATGATGCGGCGCACCGGCCGCCAACTGACGCGGCGCATTGACGATCGACGAAAGAAACAGCGGATCCCAGGGAGAAAGCCATTCCGACGTCGCATGGGCGGACGGTTCGAGCGGCAAGGTAATCGTCGCATTACCGGCATGGGAACCGAGCAGCAGTGACGGGTTATACGAATAGGCGACATGATCGACATCGGCCAGGTTGATTCCGGCCTCACGCAGGCAGTAGTCCATTGCATGAAACGGCAATTGCCAGGTGGAGAAAGGAACAGGCCGCTTGCCATGTTTGATCCGCGTGAATCGTTCCTCCTCCGCGGCCGCAATCACTGTGCCGTCACGCACGAGCGTCGCGGAGCAATCGTGATAGGCAGCATTGATGCCAAGTGTGTACACAATAGCCTCCAATCCATTTCTTCGTAGTTTCCTTACGAATTGGAAAGCAGCCAAGCAATTGACGTACCCGGCTTTTTTGCGGCGCGTGGATCACCGACGATGCAAATCCTGCGGGTAAGAACTACCGTTGCTTGTAATTATTGGATGGCGCGTTGGAATGATCGTCGCCTGACGCAAACCGTTTATTGCGAACGTAGATGCACTGGCCGGCGACCGCGGTCAGGAAGATGAAAAAATTCGCAAACACAAAAACCCAGTTGTCCACCATCGCGCTATAAGCGATAAAACCGGCGGAAGCCGTCAACTGTCCGATGAAGAGCCACTTCGATACTCCTTCGATGCTTCTTGTTCGCCATTGCCTATAAACCTGGCGCGAGATCGTCAACACCAGGATCGCGGCACTGACCCATCCGATCATATTCACAAGCATTCTTTTCCCTCATGTCTGTTGTTGCGCGCTCACCGCTCCCTGCGGGATTGTCTTTCGCGGCGTTTGTAATACTGTTCCATCAGCGGGGTGGCCGATAACCCGTGCACCACGATAGATACCGCCAGAACGGTCAGCACCAGAGGTACTAAACGATCCGACAAATCCGGCCGCCATGGGTATTGCAGCGCAAACATCAGGTAATACAGCGAACCGATGCCCCGAATGCCAAACCATGCCATCAAACGAGCCTGCGTGCGGTTTACCCGTGCGCCGGCGAGTGAAATCAACACGGCGACCGGCCGGATCACAAAAAAGAGCACCGCCGCAATGAATATGCCTTCGATCGATATCCCGCTGCCGGAAAGCATGATGCCCAGCAGCAGCACCATCACGAACTCGACGATATGTTCCAGCTGCTGGTTGAACGCCAGCACCACTTCCGCCATGTACGCGGGCGCCGTCCCCGGGTCGGTTGCAGCCGCCGGATCCTCCCCGAGCGCTATGGCGCCGACCACATCAGCCGGCGCGGTGGCGCCGCTGGCGCGGTGCTCAATGCGGCGCATCGCGACGCCGGCGGCAAATACTGCAAGAAAGCCAATTCCGTGGATCAGGTGCGACACCCCGTAGGACAGCGCGATCAATCCCAGTGCGAGGAACTCCTCCATGCCGAGCGCCTCGTGGTATCTCTGCCGCAGATGGAGCACAAGCCCGACCACGACGCGTCCCATCAGCCAGCCGCTGCCGAGTCCGGCCACGATGCCGTATGACGCATGCGCCAGGGCTCCCAACGGGGTGGCATAGTCCTTCGCTTCCGGCACGCCTAACAAAAACAGTCCTGCCATGACGAACGGCAACGTGGTGCCATCGTTCAGGCCGCCCTCGCCACTCAGGGTGAACCGGATGCGGTCGCGGTCGCCGACATCCTTGATCTGGACGTCGGACGCGAGCACCGGATCGGTGGGGGCCAGGATCGCAGCCAGCAGGAGCGCTGCGCCCAGCGGCAACTGCAACACGTAAAAATCGACTGCCGTCAACAAGCCGATCGTTATCAGCATGGCGACCAGTCCCAGCCGCCAGGGCAGCCACCACATCCGGTCCTTCAGCTCGACACGCAGCCTGAGACCCACTGCAAACAGGGAAATCAGGACCGCGATTTCAGCAAGCAGCGTCAGCAGCGGCGCGTTGCTCTGCAGGTCAAGGTCGATCAATCCCGAACCCGAGGGCCCCAGGGCGTAGCCGATGACAAGGTAAAGCATCGCCGGGCTGAGCGGCAGCCGTTGCAGCATGGACCCCATCAAGCCCATCAATACCAATAGAGAGCCTATGATCAGAAACCAGATCGTGGTGGTTGTGATGTGTCTTCCTTTGGGAATCGGTTGTTGTTCTGCAAGCCAAAGGCAAGCGGTTGCACTCTGGTGACGCTCCACAAGTTACGACCACGCAAGCGCAGCACGGTTTCCCGAAATGCTTGCGGATTGTCTTGAAAATGTGTTTGGAATGGCCATTACCTCCCAGCGGAGGCGATCAAATCGTGTGCACGTACCGGCGCGCTCGCGTGAGCTCACCCCGGGGAACGGAT
>JAQGMD010000103.1 GCA_028292565.1 Burkholderia sp.
GCCAGGACGCCCGGCTACAACCGGCAGATAGTGGTGCAGGCAGCCATTGCCGGTCAGAACGAGGGCGGCGGCTTCATCGGTAAAGGCGCAACCATTCTTACGGTCAAGCGCCAGTACAGCGAATATCTCGGCGACCAGCTGCGCGCGATCAACACCTCCAAGGGCCAGATCGAGACGCATTACACCGAGGCCAGCCGCATCAATTCGATGCTGGCTGATCCGTCGTCGGGATTGGCGCCGGTATTGCAGGATTTTTTCAAGGGCGTGCAGGACCTGGCCGGCAACTCAAGCGCGAATCCGTCGCGGCAGGGCATGCTGGCGTCGGCCGAATCCCTCGCAGCGCGTTTCCAGACGCTGGACGGGCAATTCCGCGAGATGCGTGAAGCCGTCAATATCCAGGTCACCACCGCCGTCGCCTCGATCAACTCTTATGCCGACCAGATCGCCAATTTGAACGCGGCGATCGGCAAGGCACAGAGCGCTGCCGACGGCCATGTGCCGAATGACATGCTCGACCAGCGCGATTACCTGGTGAGCGAACTGGGCAAGCTGACGCAGGTAACGGTGGTGAAGGAAAACCTGAATTACAGCGTTTTCGTCGGCAACGGCCAGCCGATGGTGATCGGCACGACTGCTTCCAAACTGGCAGTGATCCCGTCGCATACCGACAAGAGCGAACTGCAAGTCGGCTATGTCGCGGGCAGCGGCAAGGTCGTCCCGCTTGCCGAAAGCGGCTTGCCGGGCGGGGCGCTGGGCGGGCTGTTCGAATTCCGCGCCACGACTTTGTCGTCGGCGCAGAACTCCCTCGGCCGCATCGCGCTCGGATTGGCGAATCGATTCAATGCACAGCACGAGCTGGGTATGGACCAGACGGGCGCGCCCGGCGGCCAGTTTTTCACCGAGGCGCTGCCTGTGGTGAACGGCAGCATTTACAACAAAGGTATTCCCCTCGGTACGCCGGCGGACGTCCGCCCCACAATTGACAACGTGAGTGCGCTGACGACCAGCGACTACCGTTTCGGGCGTGATGCTGGTGGCAACTACACCATCACCCGGTTGGCCGACAACGCACAGCTCTATTCGAATCCTTTACTGCCGACTACGCCCTACGACGGCATCAACTTCAACGTCAATGCCGGCACCATGGCAAACGGTGACGTGTACGTCATCAAACCGACTTTCAACGGCGCCGGTTCATTTAGCGTGCTGGTGAAGGACCAGGCCAAGATTGCCGCCGCTGCGCCTATCGTTACTGCATTCAATAGCAGCAACTCGGGCGCCGGCGTGATCAGCGCCGGTTCGGTCGACAGCAATTTCAAAACACCGCCGGGCTCGGTCCCGATGCCGGTGCAGTTGAATTACGTGGCAGCGGTTCCCGCGACAAATCCGCCGACCGGCACGTTAAACGACTCGACGACGACACCGGCATCGACGACCGGATTTCCTTTCGCGGTCACGGTAACGGCAGGTAACAACGCGCCAGTATCTTATGCGGCGGGTACGGCTATCCCGTATACCGACGGCGCGACGATCAGTTTCGGCGGCGTCAATATCCAGATCACCGGACAGCCGGCGGACCTCGACAGCTTTACCGTCAAAACCAATCCGAATGCGGGCAGCGATAACCGCAACATGCTGTTGCTGGGCGCGCTGCAAACCGCCAATACCCTTGGTGGCGCCACCAATGCGCCGCAAGGGGTGGGATCCGCCAGCTTCCAGGGCGCTTTCGGGCAATTGGTCAGCAAGATCGGCAACAAGACGCATGAACTTGAAGTCACCAAATCCGCCGAAACCAAGCTGTTCAACCAGGTCAACCAGGCACAGCAGGCGGAGTCAGGCGTCAACCTGGATGAAGAAGCGGCCAACCTGATCCGCTACCAGCAGAACTACCAGGCGGCCGCGAAGGTGATGCAGGTGGTCAAAGAAGTATTCGATACCCTCGTCTCGCTTCGTTGAGTACGCAGGCTTTTCAAATTAGCGGTCGATAGGAACGCCTCATCATGCGCATCAGCACGAATACGATATTTGAATTAGGGTCGAGAGGGATCAGCGACATGCAGGCCTCGCTGGTCAAGACCCAGCAGCAATTGTCGACGCAGCGTCGCGTACTGACACCGGCGGATGACCCGGTGGCCGCCGCAACGGCGCTGGGGATTACACAATCGATCTCGGTGAACGAGCAGTACGCGGCCAACCGGCAAACCGCGCGTAGCAGCTTGTCCGAAGAGGAAAGCGTTTTGCAGAGCGTTACCACGTTGCTGCAGGACGCGAAGCAACTGGTGGTCAATGCCGGTAACGGCGCAATGGAAGATTCGCAGCGCCAGTTCCTGGCTGCCGAACTGCGAGGGCGCTTCGAGGAATTGATGGGGCTGGCCAACAGCCGCGATGGCAATGGCAACTATATGTTCGGCGGCTTTCAGACCGCAACGCAGCCGTTCTCGAAAACGCTTGCGGGCGCCGCTTACGCCGGCGACCAGGGGCAACGCATGCTGCAAGTCGGCGCTTCGCGCCAGATTCCGCTGAACGACACCGGCTACTCCGTATTCGAAAACAACAAAACCGGCAACGGCGTATTTGTCACAGCGGCGCGCACGCTGCCTGCCAATACTGGTTCGGGAATCGTTAGCAGCGGGGCCGTTTTCGACAGTTCAAAATTGACGGGACAAAAATACAGTATCGATTTTACTGTCGTGGCGAGCGGGAGTCCTGGCGTACCGGACACGACGACCTTTGTGGTCAGGAATGATACCGTCATCCCAACTCTCTACATGGATCCGGCTACCGGCCTGGTTAACCTGCCGGCGCCGCCTGTCATCGCATCCACGTTTGTCGAGGGTGAGTCGATCAAGTTTGCCGGTATGGAGTTCAATATCAAGGGGAAACCCGCCGACGGTGACGGATTTACCATCGACCCCAGCCGCGACCAGAGCGTTTTCAAAACAATGACCGACCTGCTGTCGACACTGGGTCAGTCCGGGATGGGCGCCAACGGGCAGGCCAACCTGACCAATGGCCTCAATACCGCCAACAACAACATCGACCACGCGCTGGATAATGTTTTGAATGTGCGCGCTGCGGTCGGTACCCGGCTGAAGGAACTCGACGTGCTCGACAGCGGCGGCTCCGACCTGAATATTCAATACATCGAAACCCTGCACAAGCTGCAGGATATCGATCTGGCGGAAACGATCTCGGCTTTCACGCAGCAGAATATGGTGCTGGAGGCGGCGCAGAAGTCGTTCATGAAGGTGTCGGGGATGTCGCTGTTCAATTTCATCTGAGCGCACGGATGGCGATGTGCTAACGGAG
>JAQGMD010000117.1 GCA_028292565.1 Burkholderia sp.
GCGGGGCAGGAGGAGTTCGGCTTCGCGGAACTCGGCACGGAATATTTCGGCCATGACCCCAAACCACATGAGGCTGCCGGCTTGCTGCTGAGGCTGCATGGCGCGCCGATCTATTTCTACAAGAAAGGCAAAGGCCGTTACAAAGCGGCACCGGAAGCGTCGCTCAAGGCCGCCCTGGCCGGTATAGAAAAGAAGAAACAACAGGCGCTGGTCCAGGCCGAATATGTGGCTGAATTGAAAGCGAACCGTTTGCCCGAAGCAATAAAGGCGATGGCGTTGCAACTGCTTTTCAAACCGGACAAGAACAGCATCGAATACAAGGCGCTGGACGAGGCATGCCACGAGCTGCAACTCACGCCGCAACGCATGATGGTGTCGGCAGGCGGCATAGCGTCGCCTAAAGACCTGCACCTGTCGAAGTTCCTGTTTGAGCAATTCCCGAAAGGCACCGGCTTTCCATTGGTCGCGCTGCCGTCGGCGCCGGTCCTGCCGGTGGCCGATGTGCAGGCGTTCTCGATCGATGATGTGACGACCACTGAAATCGATGACGCGTTCTCCGTCGTTACCCTGGCGGATGGCAAAGTCCGGGTCGGCATCCATATTGCCGCTCCCGCATTGGGTATACGGCGCGACGATGCGCTCGATGCGATTGCGCGGCAGCGGCTGTCGACCGTGTATATGCCGGGTGACAAAATCACCATGCTGCCGGACACTCTGGTGGAGGCCTTCACTCTGGCAGAGGGCAGGACCTGCCCGGCGCTGTCGCTGTATGTCACGCTCGATCCGAAAGACTGGTCGGTCATCTCAACCGAAACCAAGGCCGAAGCCGTGCCGATTGCAGCCAATCTGCGGCACAACGATCTCGATGCGCTGGTGACCGAAGAGAATCTTTCCGCCGGCGCCGGCGAATATCCGCACAAGGCCGATATTTCGTTGATCTGGCAGTGGGCCCAGATCCTGGAACAAGGACGCATGGCCAAACGCGAAAGCTTCGGCTTGCGACCGGAACAGACCAACCGGGTCGACTTCAATTTCTACGTGGATGATGACGTGGTGACCATCGCACGCCGCAAGCGCGGTGCGCCGCTCGACAAGATCGTGGCGGAGCTGATGATCTTTGCCAACAGTACCTGGGGCAAATTGATGCATGACCATGGCGTGCCGGGTATCTACCGCGCCCAGGGCGGCGGGAGCGGCGGTTGGACGGCCAAGATGCAGGTTCGCATGGTTACCCACGCCGCGCCCCATCAGGGCCTCGGCGTTGATCAGTATGCATGGAGCACTTCGCCGTTGAGGCGCTACACCGACCTGGTGAATCAGTGGCAGATCCTTGCTTGCGTCGAGCACGGTGTGACCGCGCCGCTGGTGGCGCCTTTCAAGCCGAAGGACGCCGACCTGTTCGCTGTGGTGTCCGCATTCGATGCGGCTTACGCTTCCTATGCCGATTTCCAGTCGAACATGGAGCGCTTCTGGTGCCTGCGCTGGCTCACCCAGGAAAACGCCAGACAGGTCGATGCCGTCGTACTGAAAGATGAAGTGTTGCGTCTTGTTGACATCCCGTTGATCATCAGGTTGCCAGGTATGCCACAGGCCGCGCGCGGCACGCAAGTCAGGCTGGACCTGATCCGATGGGATGAAATCGACCTAACCATTGAGGCGCGCCTGCTTGAGATGGCGACTGCCGGCTCCGACGGCAATGACGAAATAACCACAGCGGAGAGCGAGACGGATGCAGAATCGGTGCCGGAGTGACGGTGTATGAAAAGTTCGTCTAAAAACCCGCGGGCTTTATCGTAAAATTCACTCCTTCTGCAACCGCCTGTATTCTTCGCGTGAAGTTAGTCCTTCAAAACCGCACCCTCTCCATTGCCATTGCCGCGTCGGTACTGGCCCATGGCGCACTGCTGGCGGTGCGTTTTGCCCCGCCGGATACATTCAAGTTCAAGCCCACCGATCCCGGGCTTGAAGTCATCCTGGTCAATTCCAAACATGCCAAGGCGCCGCTCAAGGCCGATGCCATCGCCCAGGCGAACCTCGACGGCGGCGGCAATGCGGACGCCGGACGAGCGAAGTCGCCGCTGCCGGACATGCGCAGGAGCGAGGACGGCGACAGCCTGAAAGCGATGCAGCGCCGTATCGAAGAGCTGGAAAAACAGCAGCGCATGCTGGCCCAGATACACAAGAAGTCACCCTCGCTGCTGGCAAGCTCAGAAGATATCGTGAACCCGAAGGATGTGCAGCCACAGCCCAATGGCGCCGATGTCGCCGATAGCGCGAAAGAGATCCGGCGTCGGGAAGCGGAGATCCACAAGCAAATTGAGGATTACAACAAGCGTCCGAAGAAAACCTTTATTTCGCCCAGCACCAGGGAAGCCGGTTATGCGATGTACTATGACTCGCTGCGCCAGCGCATCGAGAAAATGGGAACGCTCAACTTTCCTCAAAAAGACGGTAAAAAGCTGTATGGTGAGTTGGTGATCTCGATCCCCATTTTCCATGACGGCACCCTCTATGACAGAGAAGGCGGCATGACCGTCAACAAGTCGTCCGGCAATCCGGCGCTGGACGAGGCGGCCAAACGCATCGTACGTAGCTCGGCGCCGTTCGGCAGGTTCCCGAAGAATATGCGAACGGCCGGCAAGGACGATGTGTGGGTCCTGGTTACCAATTTCAGGTTTACGCGCGACGGCGGGATCGAGACCAAATTGCAGGCTCCCGGGAATTGAACGACATGACTGATCGCTATGCAGTCATAGGGAATCCGATTGCTCACAGCAAATCCCCGGACATCCATGCGCGCTTTGCCGCGCAAACGAACCAGGATTTGACGTACGACTGCCTGCTCGCGCCGCTGGAAGGATTTGCGGAGGCCGTACGCGCATTTATCGCGCAAGGCGGGAAGGGCGCTAATGTGACAGTCCCTTTCAAGCTCGACGCCCACGCATTGGCGACCACGTTGACTGCGCGTGCGCGTGCAGCCGGCGCGGTCAATACCCTCAAGTTCGATGGCGATACCATTCTGGGCGATAACACCGACGGCATGGGCCTGGTTGCAGACGTCATGCGCAATGCCGGTGTAGCGCTCCGCGGCGCCCGCGTGTTGTTGCTTGGGGCGGGTGGTGCGGCACGCGGTGTGCTTTTGCCGTTGCTGAACGAAGAGCCTGCCGAACTGGTCATCGCCAACCGCACGCTGTCGAAGGCCGCTGAACTGGCCACGCAGTTTGCCGCGCAGGGGAATTTGCGCGCCGCCGATTTTGCCGCTGCAGACGGGCGGTTCGACATCATCGTCAATGCCACTTCCGCGAGTCTTGCTGCTGATGTGCCGCCGATCCCGTCCACTACGATCGGTACGAACACGTTCGCCTACGACATGATGTATGGGAAGGGGCCTACCGTGTTCATGCGCTTTGCGGCGCAACACGGCGCGACAGTTCGCGACGGCCTCGGGATGCTGGTGGAGCAGGCGGCGGAATCGTTCCATGTGTGGCGCGGAGTGCGCCCGGATACCGCGCCGGTGTTCGCAGAATTGCGCGCCAAGCTGTAACCGAATGAAAATCCTGCGGAAGCTGTTTTTATGGCTCGTGATCGCGCCGGTCGTCATCGTGCTGGCGCTCCAGGCCTATTTTTTCGCGCAGATCTGGTGGTGGGTAGACCATAACCCCGAAAGCACCAGCTTCATGCGCCATCAACTCTCTGTCCTGCGCGACAAGACTCCGGACGCCCGCCTGAAACACAAATGGGTGCCCTACAACCGAATTTCGAACAATCTCAAGCGCGCGATCATCGCGGCCGAGGATTCGAATTTTTCCGGGCATGAAGGCGTCGACTGGGAAGCGATGCAAAAAGCCTGGGAAAAGAACACGAAAAAGGGGAAGGTGGTTGCCGGCGGATCCACCATTACCCAGCAGCTCGCGAAGAACCTGTTTCTGTCGGGTGACCGCAGCTACCTGCGCAAGGGGCAGGAGGTGGTGATCACCTACATGCTCGAATACTGTATGGACAAGGAACGCATTTTCGAGATTTACCTCAACGTGGTCGAATGGGGAAATGGGGTGTTCGGCGCCGAGGCCGCGGCCCTGCACTACTACGGCGTGTCCGCCGCGCAACTAAGCGCGAGCCAGGCCGCGCGGCTTGCGGTCATGCTCCCCAAACCGCGCTTCTATGACAAGAATCGGGGCTCGTCTTACCTGGCGCGGCGTACCGGCCTTATCCTGCGTCGCATGGGTTCGGCTGAGCTGCCCTAACCGCCAGGACACGCGCCGCTGATACCACTGGTTTCAAGGAGCTGCTGACTCATGGTTGGCCGCCGCTGCCATGCTTGCCTGTATTTCTCGATATAAGTACACTTGCGCTGTTTTCGTTTCCGGAGACCCGTCTTGGGTAGCCCTAGTACACACTGTAGACCGTCATGCGACGGTTATTCGGCGAGATAGCGCCTTATCTGCAAGCTTAAACGCATGCGTCCTTAATGCGCCTCTCGCCACAATTGCTGGTGGGCGGGCGCGTCCAGGCCAATCTCATGGCCGCGTTCCCAAAAGATAAATCAGCCGCGGACGAGCGTCTGCGGCAATGGCTGTGCGTCTGCCGACAGGCGCCCGGCCCGGAGAGCACATGATCAATGTATTCGTCTTGCAGAATGGGCGGCTGAACCAGGTCAATATCGAAAGCCGCAGTGACCTGGAGAAGCTCCAGCCCATCTGGGTTGACCTCACCGACCCCAACGACGAAGAACGCGCCTGGGTCAAAAGCATTTACGGTGTCACGCTGCCCGGTGAAGACGAAGTCAAAGACATTGAAGCATCGGCCCGTTACTACGAGGCCGAAAACGGCGACCTCCATTTGCGTACCGATTTCCTGCTTGAAGAAGAGGACGGCCAGTCGAGGGTGGTCACCGTCGCCTTCATCCTGACCAAGAACATGCTGTTCTCGGTGCATGCCGACGATTTGCCGGTATTCCGGCTGGTGCGCATGCGCGCGCGTTCAAGGCCCGGTTCGATTGCCGATTACAAGGACGTGCTGCTCGATTTGTATGCGACGGACGCAGAGTACTCCGCCGATGCGCTGGAAGGCATATACCAGAGCCTGGAAGAAGTCAGCCGCAGTGTGCTGCAAAACGAGCTGAGCGATCAGGATGCTGCCGAGGTGCTGACTGCCATTGCGCGCGAGGAGGACTTGAATGGCCGCATCCGCCGCAACATGATGGATACGCGTCGTGCGGTCAGCTTCCTGATGCGCGGCCGCCTGTTGAATTCGGATCAGTTCGAAGAGGGGCGGCAAATCCTGCGCGACATCGAATCCCTCGACAGCCACACATCATTCCTGTTCGATAAGATCAACTTCCTGATGGATGCGACCGTCGGTTTCATTAACATCAACCAGAACAAGATCATCAAGATTTTCTCGGTCGCTTCGGTCGCTTTCCTGCCGCCGACGCTGATTGCCAGCATCTACGGCATGAACTTCAAGCTGCTGCCGGAGCTGGACTGGAATTTCGGCTATCCGTTTGCGCTGGCGTTGATGGTGGCCAGCGCGATAGGCCCGTTCTGGTACTTCCGGCGACGCGGCTGGTTATAGCCACTCCGATGTCCGGTAGTCCTCGCGCGACCGGACATCGCCTGATGGATCAACCCAATGCAGCAAACGCCTTGCGCGCCGCAGTGATCGTCGCATCGATCACTGCATCATCGTGCCGCGCTGAGACGAAACCGGCTTCGAATGCAGAAGGCGCAAGATACACGCCCTGGTCCAGCATCGCATGGAAGAACCGGTTGAACTTCTCTTTGTCACAGCCCATTACCGCAGCGTAGGTTGCCGGGACCTCGTTCGCAAAATACAGCCCGAACATTCCGCCGACTGAATCGGCGCAGAAGGTAACCCCTTCATCCCTCGCCGCGCTGGACAGGCCTTGCGCCAGCTTTGCCGTTTGCGCAGAGAGCGACTCGTAAAAGCCGGGCGCCTGGATCAGTTTGAGGGTGCTCATGCCGGCCGCAACAGCGACTGGATTTCCCGACAGCGTACCGGCCTGGTAAACCGGTCCCAGCGGCGCCAGGTATTTCATGATGTCGGCCCGCCCGCCAAACGCGGCAACCGGCATCCCGCCGCCGATAACTTTCCCGAGTACGGTGAGGTCCGGCTTAGTGTCATACAGCGTTTGCGCGCCGCCGAGCGCGACCCGGAATCCCGACATCACCTCATCGAAAATGAGCAGCGCGCCATGCTGTGTGCAAAGGCGGCGCATGGCCTGCAGGAATTCGGGCGTCGGCCGCACCAGGTTCATGTTTCCTGCTACGGGTTCCACGATCACACAGGCAATCGTGCTACCCATCTCCCTGAATGCGTCTTCGAGCTGCTGCGGGTTGTTGTAGTCGAGCACCACGGTGTGTTTGGCAAAATCTTCGGGTACGCCGGCTGAAGTCGGGTTGCCGAACGTGAGCAGCCCGCTGCCCGCCTTCACCAACAGGGAATCGGCGTGGCCGTGATAGCAGCCTTCGAACTTGATAATCTTGTCGCGTCCCGTTGCACCGCGCGCCAGCCGCAACGCGCTCATGGCGGCTTCCGTGCCGCTCGATACCAGACGCACCTGTTCGATCGACGGCAGCAGGCGGCAGATTTCTTCCGCCATTTCGATTTCGCCCTCGGTGGGCGCGCCGAAACTCAAGCCTCTTGCGGCTGCTTCTGGCACCGCCTTTACTACGGTTGGATGCGAATGGCCGAGGATCATCGGTCCCCATGAACCGATGTAATCGATATAGCGCTTGTCGTCCGCATCCCAGAACCAGGCGCCTTCCGCGCGGGTGATGAAGCGCGGTGTGCCGCCGACCGAGCGAAAGGCGCGAACCGGTGAGTTGACGCCGCCCGGCGTGCCGATCTGCGCGCGAGCAAATAGAGTGTCGTTCTTGGAAGTCATACGTAAAGCCTGGGAAAAGAATTATGGATTGGAACCGTCTTCGTCGGAATCGCGTGCCCAGAAATAGCGGTCCGGAGTGAATTTGCCCATGCCCAGACGGTGTGCGTTGACCAGCGACGCATGGGTGAATTCCTGCGCTTCAAACACCGCCTCGGGTACGTCGACCCCGTTTGCAAGCATGGCCGCGATGGTCGCCGACAGGGTACTGCCCGCACCGCTGAAGGATCCGGGCAAGCGCTGCCATGTATCCTGCCGCACCATGCCGGAATCATCAAACAGTGCATTGGTGACGTCGTGGACGTCGCCTGGCGTGCCGGTCAAGAACAGGTATTCGCAACCCATGTCGATGATGCGCATCGCATCGACCGCCATAGTGTCCTCGGCCGATGCTTCGCGCCAGGTTTCCGCAAGCCGCGACAGCTCGACGGCCGACGCCAGGAATATCGTGGCCTGCGGGATCAGCAGTTCGCGTATCGCGATCAGCATGTCCTCGCTGTCCGAGCCCTGATCGGGCATGGCAGACAGGAAAGGGTCGAGTATCAACGGAACGTCGGGGTAATCCGAGATGATTTCCGCAATGACGGATACGTTTTCGATGCTGCCGACGGCGCCCACCTTGAAGGCTGCGACGGGCATGTCTTCCAACACCACGCGGGCCTGGTCCGAGACCCAGTCCGCATCGATGACTTGTATGTCTTCAATGCGTGCTGTGTCACCGATCAGGA
>JAQGMD010000121.1 GCA_028292565.1 Burkholderia sp.
AGCGTCTTATCGGACGCATACAATCAAAATATGTTCAAGTCTGCTCGAAAAAAAGGGGCGAACAGCAGTTGCCCCTTTTCCCGACACATCAGGCGCAGGGCTTAACCCTGCTCGTTGACCTCAACAAATTCGTCTGCGCCGCCCTTGACCTGTTCAACCAGGTCGTTGGTTGCATTGACACGGCCTTCCAGGATGGCGTCCGCCACGCCGCGTGCGTACAGCACGATGGCTTTCGACGAGTCGTCATTGCCTGGAATGACGTAGGTAACGCCTTCCGGAGTGTGGTTGGTATCGACCACGCCGATGACCGGGATGCCCAGTTTCGCGGCTTCGGTGATCGCACCTTTGTGGTAGCCGACGTCGACTACGAAGATCGCGTCAGGTATGCCGCCCATATCCTTGATGCCGCCGATTGCCTTTTGCAGCTTCTCGAGTTCACGGGTGAACATCAGCGCTTCTTTTTTGCTCAGCTTCTCGACCGAACCGTCTTCGATGGAAGCTTCCATGTCTTTCAGGCGCTTGATGGAAGTCTTGATCGTTTTGAAGTTGGTCAACATGCCGCCCAGCCAACGCTGGTCAACGAAGGGCATGCCTGCGCGCTGCGCTTCACCGGCGATGATTTCGCGCGCCTGGCGCTTGGTGCCGACAAACAGGATGGTGCCGCGGTTGGATGCCAGTTGGCGGATATACTTCATCGCCTCCTGGTACATACTCAGGGTCTTTTCCAGGTTGACGATATGAATCTTGTTGCGATGGCCGAAAATATAAGGGGCCATCTTGGGGTTCCAGAAGCGGGTTTGGTGACCGAAGTGGACACCGGCTTCCAGCATTTCGCGCATGGTTACGGACATTAGATTTCTCCAGGGTTAAGTTCTGGAATCCGATCAGCCACCCGGCATTTTTGCCAGGCACCCTTTTCGACCGGATTCGCGATTTCAAGACGATTTACTGATTAACTTGAAACACCGTTGAAACAACGCATTCAAGCTAACCCGGGATTCTACCCTAAAACCCTTGTTTTTTTCAAGCTTGGTGCCATTTTTGCTTAAGCGAACGTTATGTCACTCGACTATAATTTCATCTCGATTCATTTTTACGCTGTTTCGCAGCGGATTACGGCTAGTCATGGCATCCATTTCCATTAAAACCGAGGACGATATCAAGGGCATGCGCGCGGCCGGAAAGTTGGCCGCCGAGGTGCTTGATTACATCCAGCCCTTCATCAAACCTGGCGTTTCCACCGGCGAACTCGATCGCCTGTGCCATGAATACATGACCAATGTTCAGGACACCATTCCGGCGCCGCTGAACTATTGCCCGCCCGGCTATACCCCTTATCCCAAGGCGATTTGCACATCTGTCAACGATGTGGTGTGCCACGGCATCCCGGGCGACAAGGTGCTCAAGAGCGGCGACGTCATCAATATCGACATCACCGTGATCAAGGACGGCTATCACGGCGACACCAGCCGCATGTTTTATGTCGGCGAACCATCGATCCTGGCGAAGCGCCTGACCGACATTACGTTCGAATGCATGTGGCTGGGCATTTCCAGGATCAGGCCTGGCGCGCACCTGGGTGATATCGGGCATGTGATCCAGCTGCATGCGGAAAAGGCCGGCTACAGCGTAGTTCGCGAATTCTGCGGCCACGGCATCGGCAAGGTATTTCATGAAGAACCGCAGGTATTGCACTACGGCCGCCCGGGAACCTTGGAAAAGCTGGAAGCCGGCATGATTTTTACCGTCGAACCGATGATCAATGCGGGCCGCCGCGAAATTCGAGAAATGAACGACGGCTGGACCATCAAGACCAAGGATCGCAGCTTGTCGGCACAGTGGGAACACACGGTGCTGGTCACTGAAACCGGGTACGAGATCCTGACCGTATCGCCGGGCATGCCGCCGCCGCCCGCCTTCATTCAGCAAGGTTCCGCGCCGCACCCCGTCACTGCCTGACGCGCGATGGCGTCTCTCGCGCTCACGCTCAAGGAGCAGTTGAAGGCCGGGCGCCGGGCTACCATCGCCGCGTTTCAGGAGGACGGCAAGCCTGAAAAATTGCTGATCGAACTACGCAAGGGCGTGGACGCGGCATTGACGCAGGCATGGAAAACCTCCGGACTGCCCAGCAGCGCCGCATTGGTCGCGGTGGGCGGCTATGGGCGCGGCGAGTTGTTTCCCCATTCCGACGTCGACGTGCTGATCCTGCTGGAATCGGCGCCGGACGCTGCGCTCAGGCGCAAGCTGGAAGAACTGGTCCAGCTGTTCTGGGATCTCGGGCTGGAGATCGGCCATAGCATCCGCACCATCGAGGAATGCCTGACCGAATCCGCCGCTGATATCACCGTGCAGACCAGCCTGCTGGAAGCCCGCCTGGTAACGGGGAACCGCAAGCTGTTCCGATCGCTGCAGGAACGCTGCGACGCAGCCATCGACCCGCAGGCCTTTTTCCAGGCGAAGACGCTCGAGATGCGGCAGCGCCACGTGAAGTATGAAGACACGCCTTACAGCCTCGAGCCCAACTGCAAGGAGAGTCCGGGCGGCTTGCGTGACCTGCAAGTGATCATCTGGGTTGCAAAAGCCGCGGGCCTGGGCGACTCATGGCGCAAGCTGGCCGAGCGCGGCCTGATCACCTGGACTGAAGCGCGCCAGCTGACGCAAAAGGAACGCGCGTTCAAGGATATCCGCATACGGCTGCATATACACACCGGAAGGCGTGAGGACAGGCTGGTATTCGATGTCCAGACGCAGATCGCGGAAACCTTCGGCTACCGGACGACAGAGACGCGGCGCGCCAGCGAATACCTGATGCAGCATTACTACTGGGCGGCGAAGGCGGTCACCCAGCTCAACACCATCCTGCTGCAAAACATCAAGGCGCAGTTGTTCCCGCTGCAGGGCACACCCAGGCCGATCAACGAGCATTTCAACGAAATCAACGGCCTGATCGATATCGTGCGCGACGATATTTTCGAAGCCGCGCCGTCGGCGATGCTCGAAGTGTTCCTGTTGATCGCGCAGCACTCCGAACTGCATGGCATGAC
>JAQGMD010000014.1 GCA_028292565.1 Burkholderia sp.
GGGCGCGTTGCTGCGTTGCTCGTCGTCGCCATAGCTCGCTATGGCTCCTCCTCACGCCTTGCACCGCATCCCGCGACGGCCGCCAAATTGCCCAACTTATCCCTGCGCGGTGCCTTAGCTTAGCCGAAAAGGGCGCGACCGGCTATGGACAGGATTGCAAGATCATCCCACCCGGCCACGGCAACCTTCCCGCACTCCAGCTCAACCTGCTCTGCCACGCGGCGCGCTTTCAGCTGTGCCCTCTCCGTGGATTTACCGGTGGCTTTGGAAGCATCCTCATCCGCCCATTTCTTGCGCTGCGCCAGCAAGGAGCATCGTTTCTGTTTGACCGCATGCTCATGAGCGGCGCGTTGCCGCTGCTTTTCCTCTTGTGCTTCCTGTTTGCGCCGCGCGTTTTCCAGATGTTTTAACTGCTTCTTGTCTTCATCGGCCTGTTTTCTGGCCCGTGATGCATCAGCCGGCGGCACGTTCGCGTCCAGCACTTGCCCTCCCGGGCATTGCTGGTCGCTATAGGTGATCGAGTCACCCGATTTGCATTTGTAGAGCGCGAGTGCGGGTGTTGACGAGAAGACAAGCAGGCACAGCAGCACGGTTCGAAGCATGTCGGTTTCCTCTCTTGTATTCAAATGACTTTGCCAGGATTCATCAGGTTCAGTGGATCCAGCGCGCTTTTGAGCACCTGCATCAGGCCGATCTCGACATCCGACTTGTAGCGGCGAATTTCATCGCGCTTCAATGCACCCAGCCCGTGTTCGGCCGAGATTGAACCGCTGAAATGATGAACGCTGTCATGGACCACGCGGTTGACCGCTTCCTGTTGCTCGATGAACTCGTCATGCGAACCGTTTTCCGGCGGCGATACGTTGTAATGCAGATTGCCGTCGCCCAAGTGGCCGAAGGTGACCAGGCGGCAGCCGGGAAATTGCTGCTGCAACCGGACATCCGTCTCGCGTATGAAATCGCCGATACGTGAAATCGCTACCGAAATATCGTGTTTGATATTCTTTCCTTCTTCGGCCTGGGCCAGCGGGATGTGCTCGCGGAGGTTCCACAGCGCCTTCGATTGCGCAATGGAGGAAGCGACCGCCGCATCCTGGATGATGTCCTGTTCCAGCGCTTCTGAAATCACGCTTTCCAGCATCGCATTCGCGTGGTCTTCGGATTCATTGTCTGAAAGCTCGAGCAATACATACTGCGGATGATTTTCCTGAAATGGGATCCGCATCTGCGGGAAGTGCTTCGCCACCAACTGCATGCAAAAATCCGACATCAGCTCAAATCCGGTCAGCGTGGGGCCACATTGCGTTTGCGCGAGCGTCAGCAACTTCAGTGCATCGTCGGGCGTGCGCATCGCGGCGAACGCCGTCAGTTGTGCTTTCGGTTGCGGGAATACTTTTAATACCGCGGCGGTGATGATCCCGAGCGTGCCTTCGGCGCCGATGAACAGGTCGCGCAAGTCGTAGCCCGTATTGTCTTTGCGCAGGCCACTCAAGCCGCTCCAGACCTGGCCTTGTGCGGTGACGACTTCCAGGCCAAGGCAGAGCTCGCGGGTATTCCCGTAACGCAGTACGGCAGTGCCGCCCGCATTGGTGGACAGGTTGCCGCCGATGGTGCAACTGCCTTCCGCAGCGAGCGACAGTGGAAACAGACGGTCGGCTTCGGCCGCCGCATTCTGTACGGTTTCCAGGATGCAGCCGGATTCCACTGTCATGGTGTTATTGATGGTGTCAATCTCGCGGATGCGGTTCATGCGTGTCAGTGACAGCACGATCGCACTGCCGCTTTCGTCCGGCACACTGCCCAGTACCAGGCCGGTGTTGCCGCCTTGCGGGACGACCGGCACGCGAAACTCGTTGCAGAGACGGACGATGGCCGCAACTTCCCCTGGGGTTGCCGGTTTGACGACAGCGAGCGCTTTGCCGGTATATCGCCGGCGCCAGTCGGTCAGATAGGACGCGGTATCCGCAGGGTCGGTGAAAACGTAGCTTGCACCGACGATATTGCGGCACTGATCGAGGAATTCTTTCATTTGGATGCTTTTTGAATAACCTGTTGCGCCAGCTTTTTGGCGGCTTGTTTATAAGGGCGCAGGTAGAGGATGGCGCAAAGGAAAAACACACAGGTGAGTGCGGTTTCGATCAGTCCCAGCGTGGCCGACAGGCCTGCATCACTGCTGGCGCGTACGACGCCTTCCATGAAATACAGCAGGATCAGCATCGATGACCATTGCATGGTGTAGATATTGCGCTTCAATACGCCGCGTAAAGGCAGCAGCAGCGGGAGCACCTTTAACACCATCCATGATCCGCCCGGCCGCAGTGGCGCGAGCACCAGCTCCCATGCGACGCACAAAACGATCAACGCCACCAGGCTGCCGGCGGCCCCCAGGTAACAGGCCTTTTGCATCGGATTCTCTTGCATCAGATTCCTCTCAGCTTCAACGCGGTGTCTGCCAGCCGTTTGCCGAGGGCTATGGCCAGTGACTTTGTATCTTCGGTAATCGGGTGTGTTCCATTCACGCCGGACCAGTGGCTTGCACCGTACGGGCTGCCCCCGCTGGCAGTGGTCATCAGGGCCGGGTGCGTATACGGCAGGCCGAGCAGCATCATGCCGTGATGCAGCAGCGGGATCATCATCGTCAACAATGTCGATTCCTGACCGCCGTGCAGGCTACCGGTGGAGGTGAAGACACAGGCCGGCTTGCCGGATAATTTACCAGACAGCCAATGGGACGACGTGCCATCCCAAAAATATTTCATCGGGGCCGCCATATTGCCGAAGCGGGTGGGAGAGCCGAGTGCAAGGCCAGCGCATTCTTCGA
>JAQGMD010000154.1 GCA_028292565.1 Burkholderia sp.
TGTCCGCTGGACCAGGATTCGCCAGGCTCGGGCACCATCGCATCGAGGTAGATCAGGCGGTTCAGGCGGGAGGCGTCGCTCAACTGGTCCGCGACACCGGTGATCACCATGCCCGCGTAGCTGTGGCCTACCAGTACGGCATGGCGCAGTTCCTCTGCCTCGATGACGGCCATTACGTCGTTGATGTGGGTCTGCAGCCCGATGTCGCCGGACAGCAGGTGCACGCGTTCACCGACGCCCGTCAGCGAGACCGCGAAAGCGCGATGGCCGGAACGCCATAAGCGGGGCAGGATTCGGTTCCAGCACCATGCGCCGTGCCATGCTCCGTGGACTAGTACAAAGTCGGTCATGCGGTTGCTCCATTTGTGATGGTCACTCACAGCTTACTACTTCGGCTTGCTTGCCGCGCGGGGAGGATGCTGGCTTCGCGACGAGCCGGCCGCGATTTGTGGGTATTCCTCAGTCCGCAACCGGGATAGGGGAGCTATTATTCATCGGCCCGTTCGCGCCGCTTAACAGCACCAGCCACCGTTTCCGCAAACGCATCCAGCGCAAACGGTTTGGTCATGACGTGCATACCGGGCTCAGCCAGGCTTTTCCCAAACGCCGCATCCTGCGCATACCCGGTGATGAACAATACCTCAAGCCCGGGCCGAAGTGTGCGGGCAGCCAATGCGAGCTCGCGGCCGTTCATGCCACCGGGCAGTCCGACGTCGGTGACAAGCAAGTCAATATGCCGCGAGGACTTAAGGACCTCGAGTCCCCCGTGACCGTCTTCTGCCTCTATGATGGTGTAGCCGAGGCCGGTCAGAAGTTCGGCAAGCAGCTCGCGCAAGGGCGCCTCATCGTCAACCAGCAAGATAGCGGCGCCGGCATCAGCTTGCGGCGCTCCGCCTTGCGCGCTGTCCGCGGTATCGGGTTCCGTTTCCCCGGCATGCATCGGCAAGTAGATGCAGACCTTCGTGCCCTGTCCGGGATGGGAGTGAATTCGTACGAACCCGCCAGACTGCCTGGCAAATCCAAACGCCATGGATAAGCCCAAACCGGTTCCTTGTCCGATCGGCTTGGTGGTGAAAAACGGATCGAATGCGCGTGCGAGCACTTCCGGCTTCATGCCGGTTCCAGTGTCGGCGACGATGATCGCCACATATTTTCCAGGTTTTACTTCTTCGCCCACCGCGGTGTCGACATGGTCTACCACCGTGTTATCCGTTTCAATCCTCAGTCGCCCGCCATGCGGCATGGCGTCCCGCGCATTGATTACCAGGTTCAGGAGCGCGTTATCAAGCTGGTTGGCGTCGCAGCGTGTGTTCCATACGTGATCGGAAAGCACCGTGGATACCTGGATGGCGGGGCCCACGGTGCGCTCAATCATGTCGCGCATCGACGCTACCAACCGGTTCACGTTGACGACTTTCGGATCCAGCGTCTGCCGCCGGGAGAATGCAAGCAGTCGATGTGTGAGTGTCGCGGCACGGTCGGCAATGGATTCCGCGGAGTCGATGTATCGGGCGAGGTCCCCATGTCGTCCCTGTTGGAGACGCACGCGCATCATCTGGAGATTGCCTACGATGCCGGCGAGCAGGTTGTTGAAATCATGCGCCAGGCCGCCCGTGAGTTGACCGACCGCCTCCATCTTCTGCGCCTGGCGGAGAGCATCCTCCGCATGGCGCAACGCCTCTGCCTGCTTCCTTTCGTCCGTAACGTCGCGGCCAACCATGTACAGCAACCGGCCCTCGGGCACGACCGTCCATGACAGCCAGCGGTATGTGCCGTCCTTGCAGCGGCTGCGAACCTTGTATCGGTTGAGCGGCTGTCCCGCCGCCAGTTTCGTCAGCATGGCGTTCAGTTCGTCTGCCTGCACCGGATCCGCCAGTTCAGCAAAGCGGATAGACTCCATGTCCTCCCGGGTCCACCCCATGGTGGTGGTAAAAGCAGGATTGCAGTTCAGGAAGTAACCATCCAGCGAAGCGATGACCAGCATGTCCTGTGAGATGCCCCAAAGCCGGTCCCTCTCGGCAGTGCGAGCCGATACCCGTTCCTCCAGGCTTTCATTGAGCCGACGTACCGCTGCCTCCGCTTCCTCAGCCTTTCTTCTGGCGGCAAGCAATTCCTGTTCATAGGCCCGCCTGCCGCGCGCATCGAGCAAGGTGGTCCTGATCAGCAGGGGATTCCCATTGTCGTCCCGCTTCAGCGTGGAATTCAGAAGAACCGGGATACGCCGGCCGCCCTCGCATATCACTTCGAATGCAAGCTCCTTGGTGTAGCCTTGCATATGCAGCAGCGGTGTGTAGTGGGTATCGTGGAAAATTCTGCCGGGTACCGGCAGCAGGTCCTGGAAACGCTTGCGATCGACGATCTCGTCGAGACGATAGCCGGTCCAGTTCAGGAATGTTGTGTTGGCCTTTACTATCGTGCCGTCGGGCAGCGCAGAGATATAACCGCACGGCGCATTTTCATAAAGGTCTTCCACATCTTCTTCCAGCGGGCTCTTGTTGGTCACCGTTGTCGTCCATCGTGATGTCCTGCCTGGAGATATTGCTTGATTGCGTCTATTGTTTCATCCGGTGCGCTCAGGTTCGGGCAGTGGCCCGTCGCCTTCATCTGGACAAAGCTGCTGCCGGCCAGATGGCGGTGCATGTATTCACCGACGCTTTGTGGTGCGATCACGTCGTCCGAGCACTGCAGGATCAGCGAGGGGATGGTCAGTTTCGGAAGTTCGCCTCGATGGTCGGACAGGAACGTCGTCCGCGCAAAATGTTTGGCGATTTCGGGATCGGTCCGACAAAAACTGTTCTCGAGTTCGCCGGCCAATTCCGGCTGATCCGGATTCCCCATGATTGCCGGCGCCATGGCGCTTGACCAGCCGAGGTAATTGGTATCGAGGAATTCCAGCAATTCCTGGATGTCGCTGCTCTCGAAACCGCCCGTGTACTCACCGTCGTTGATATAGCATGGCGAAGGACCGACCAGGATCAGGCGGCTAAAGAGTTCGGGCTCTTCAATCGCAGCGAGGATCCCGATCAGGGAACTGACAGAGTGGCCGACGAAGACGACATCTTTACCAGCAACCTCACGACAGATTTCGATCAGGT
>JAQGMD010000156.1 GCA_028292565.1 Burkholderia sp.
GACCAGACGGTTCAGATCGATCTGGTCGCGCTCAAGAAGCCGTCGGCCTGATTTTCGCCAGGCGCCGCCGCGCGAGGTAGCTGCGCCGGCGACTACCCTTTGTGTGAGTTACCCAAAATGGGTAACAAATTACCTATTGCGGGTAAAACTTGAACCTGCGTCCGGTGATGGGTTCGCGATGCGCCCAACGTAGGGCGGATCATGACCCGCCCTAAGCACAGCCTAAACTGATCGCATCGGTTGTCTTCAACAATGAACCGGCAACTCACGGCTTGCGCGCAGCGCGCACTGCGCGCCCCAGGTCCACCACTGACATCGCGTAAAAAAAGCTGCGGTTGTACTTGGTGATGGCGAAGAAGTTTTCCGCACCCAGCCAGTACTCGGTCGGTTCCCCGCCATTCTGCAAATCCACCAGCCCGAACATCATGTCGGCCGGCGGCTCGACGCCCGGCGATACGCCGGCGGCTTTCAATTCCTCGAGTCGGTATTTGGCTTCCAGTCCGGTGCCAATGAAAGAATCCCAATTCTCGGCGCCCTCTACAGCCGAAACGGACGCCGGAAAGACGATCGGTTCGCCGCGCTTCCAGCCGTGCTCAACCAGGAAGTGCGCAACGCTGCCGATCGCGTCGACTGGCGAATTGCGCAAATCTATCCTGCCGTCGCCGTCAAAGTCGATCGCGTACCTCCGTATGCTGCTGGGCATAAATTGCGGCCAGCCGATTGCGCCGGCATAGGAGCCGAGCAGCGAGAATGGATCGATCCGGGATTCGCGTGCAAACAGGAGAGTATTCTCGATCTCGCCGCGGAAGAACTCCATGCGCCTTACGCGGTTCGACGTGTTGGGGTAATCGAAGGCGAGGGTGGTTACCGCATCGAGGACGCGGAAGTTGCCGGTATTGCGACCGTAAATGGTCTCGACGCCGATGATGCCGACGATGATTTCAGCGGGCACGCCGTATTGTTCTTCTGCGCGGGCAAGCGCGTCTGGGTGGGTGTCCCAGAATGTGACGCCGGCATTGATGCGCACCGGTTCGACAAAGCGTGCCCGATAGGCGCGCCAGTTTTTTGGACGTCCGGGCGGCGCGGGTTTCATCAATTGAATCGTGGTGTCGATATAGCGCACCCGTTTGAACACCGACTCGAGTTCGGCGCGGTCGAAGCCATGCTTCTCCACCATCCGGTCGATGAAGTCCGATACTTCCTGCCATTGCGTAAAGTTGGCGAACTCCCCGGCCTCGTCATGATTGATGGGCTTCTTCGACGCTTTGACGGCGCCTGCAGGCTTTTTTGCAGTCTTCTTTGTTTCGTTCGTTTGCGGGCCTGCACAGGCGGTTGCTGCAAGGGAGAGCAACAGCGCCGAAACGCATGCGGTGTACCTGGGGTGCTTGAAAAAAGTCATCGACATTCAGCTAACAGCGATTTGAGTTTGAAAATTACCGATCGGTGGGACGCCTTTGTCGGCGTACCGTACCGTACCGATTCATAGAAGTTGAGAAAGCGCGCAACAGCTGCCTTGGTTTGCGGCGCCAACGGCGTGTCGGCTGCCGTCAGGCGCTGTGAATACGCGCGCGGTCCTTCGTGTACTGCCTTCGGATATCCGCGGCGTGCCATCTGTTGGCACAGCGAACGGTATATTGCCTCGATCGGGTCGAGCCGTGAACGGCCACGCACCAAAGGTATTGCAATGATCGCCATCACTGCGGCGCCGACTGCGAACATCAGCGCGGTCATTGTGCGCCAGTTGGCTTCAGCGAAGCCGAGCGAGCGCATCAGGTTCTGCTGCGTCTCCGGTGTATAACTCAGGACCCATTGATTCCATGCATTGCTGACAGCGTCCCAATTCTGCCGAAACAGCTGCAGCTTGGACAGCCAGGCCATCCTGCTTGCATCGACGCTGATCAGGCCGCCGAGCAACGGGCGTGGAATCGCGCGTGCCAGGTTCATCTGGATCCGATCCGGTGCCACCGCCGCAGTCGGATCAACCCGTGTCCACCCGCGGTTTTCGAGCCATACCTCGGCCCACGCATGTGCATCCGACTGGCGTATTGTCATGAAGTCGTCCACCGGATTGATTTGCCCACCCTGGTATCCGGTCACCACCCGCGCCGGGATGCCTGCCGCACGCATCAGCATGACAAAGGCTGCTGAATAATGCTCGCAAAACCCTGCGCGCGTTTCAAAAAGAAATTCGTCGACGACGTGCGTGCCGAGCAGGGGCGGCTCCAGCGTGTAGCTGAACTTCTCTGTGCGGAAGAGCCTGAGCACTGCATTGACGATTTCACCATTGTTGTTGTGCTGTTCGCGCAGGCGTGCCGCCAATGCGCGAGTTCGCGGATTGAGTCCGGCCGGCAGCTGCAACCATTGCTCTAAGACAAACGGATTCTCATTCGGTTGCAAATCGTAATCGACATGGGATGTCGCATCGTAACGCACCCGCTCATTGATCGGCCGGCGCGCCAGCAATTGCATGTCGGGTCCGAGCACGGCCGAATTGTTAGTCAGCTGCGGTATTGACTGCGGCAAATCCAGTGCGAACAGCCAGCGCCTGCCATTCGGTTCCAGCGTGACCTGATAACGGACAGGGGTGCCCCGCAGGTTGACACTGCCCTGCGGAAAATTTCTTGCCGCGGACTGCAGCGGCAGCCAGGTGCGGCCGTCATACCTGCCTAGTACCACGGCGCGCCAGTATAGTTGCGATTGTGGCGGTGGCGAGTCGGTGAACTTCACACGGAATGCGATCTCCTCCGAAAGTGCCAGGTTCGAGATATTTCCCGGCGCCATGGTATCGGACAATCCGGAACGGCCGGCGTGGGCGTCGCTCGGCAAGCCCCACAGCGGTCCCTGTATGCGCGGGAATAGCAAGAACAGCACCAGTGTCAGCGGTGCGGCGAGCGCGAGGATCGTGGCGCCGAGTCGCAGTCGCTGTCTGAACGGCGGGACCACACCAGTGTATTGGAACGACAATTGCGTAGTGAGAATGGCAACCACCGCGGCAATCGTCATCAACGCAACGCCGATACTTTGCGAGTAGAAGAAACTGGTCAGGACCAGGAAGAAACTCAGGAACAGCACCACGAACAAATCGCGTTTCGCATGCATCTCGAGCAATTTGAGCGTGAGGAGTAGCGCCAACATCGACACGCCGGCTTCGCGCCCGAGCAGCGTCTTGTGCGTCAGGTACACCGCGCCCATGCTGAGCACGGCGAGCGGTAGCAACAGCCAGCGCGGCGGCATACGGTCGCCGCGGAAAGTAACCCATGCGCGCCAAAACAATATCACGCAGCCGGCCAGAACGACCCAACCGGGCAAATGCGCAGCATGCGGCGCCAGCACCAGTACGCAGGTGCCGAGCAGCAGTAACGTATCGCTTTTGTCGCGCGACAGGGGACGGGTGACATTGCGTTTGAGCGCCAGCAGGGAGGAGGGGAGCGGCAGCATCTCAGTCAGTCTTTCTGGTAAAGCGCCAACGCACGCAGGCATGCTTCCTGGTGCGCTGGGCCGAGTGCCGGTGCCAGCCGGGTTTCGCCGACGCGAAACGCATAGGGCACACCGCGCGCTTCGGCCTCGATGACCCAGCGCGTCATGCGCGACAGCTTCAGCTCGAGGTTCATGCTGCGGGGCAGCTGGCCAATATCGAGGACGACGTCCGCGGCTGCGCCGCCTTCAAAGTACTTGGTGACCAACGTGCCGCCCAGATCCACATCCACCTTGGCGATTTGCCGCCATGCGAGGCGCTTCAACGAGTCTCCCGCCTGATAGCCGCGGATGCCGGCAAAGTCCTCCTGCCCCGCATGGCCTTGTCCATCTTTCTGCTCGAGGCCGGCGAGCGGCAGTGGCGGCGCCTCATCTTCGGGATGCGGGTAGACCAATGCTTTCGCATCCGGTTGCCAATAGCTCCAGGCACGCAGCAGCCCGAGCGGGAAGCGCGTTTGCAGACGCACGCGCGGGGCGGGCAGCCATCCGCGTTCCGCGGCCAGTGTCGACAGCACTACAGTTTGTGTTGCCTGCGGAGCGACGTCGGCAGCTTGTGCGCGTTCTGGTAAGCCCTCACCTATGAAGTCCAGCCAGATCGCATAGCGGTGATGCTTGCGGCGATTGATCAGGTGCAGCTCGAACTGCGCTTCTTCACCGGCGAAGACCGGTGAAGCGCGGCCCGATTTCAGATGCAGGTGGGCGAGGTTGCGGAACGTCAGGTGCATGTCGATCAGCGCGCATGCGGCGATCAGGAAGGTGAAGCCGAAGCCCAGGCTCAGGTTGTAATTAACGGAGCCGATGAAGAGCGCGATCAGCATCACGCAGAACAGCAGGCCGGGGTGGGTCGGCACGATGAAAACTCGCCGCTGGGTGAGATATACCTCGCCTGTCTCCGGGCCGCGCAGCGCGTACAGCCATTTGTTGGCGAACCAGCGTATGCGATGCTCCAGTCTGCTCAGCATGAATCAGACCGGAACGGACTTCATCATCTGCAGCACCAGGTCGCGGCTGCCCAGTGCGGAGCTTCCGGTCGATTTCAAAGGACGCAGCCGGTGCGCGGTAACCGGAACGAGCACGGCTTGTACATCCTCCGGGATCACATGGTTGCGCCCCTCCATCGCGGCCCACGCGCGCGACGCCTGCAGCAATGCAATCGACGCACGCGGGCTCATTCCTTCGGCGAACAATCCACCCTGGCGTGACGCCTGCGCCAATGCCTGTATGTAATCGATCAACGAAGCCGAGACATGGATTTTTTTCAATGCCGTTTGCGCCTCTTGCAGCTCGTCCGGCTGCATCGCGGTACGTAGCGACTTCAACATCGTGCGGCGGTCTTCGCCCATCAGCAACGCGCGCTCGGCCGCCGCATCCGGGTAACCCAGCGAGAGGCACATGAGGAAGCGGTCGAGCTGCGATTCCGGTAATTGGAAGGTGCCGATCTGGTGGGTGGGGTTCTGCGTCGCGATGACGAAGTAGGGCGTCGGCAAATCGCGGGTCACGCCGTCCGCGGTCACCTGGCGCTCTTCCATTGCTTCCAGCAGGGCCGACTGGGTTTTTGGCGTGGCGCGGTTGATTTCGTCAGCCAGCAGGACCTGGGTGAACACGGGTCCCGGATGAAACACGAAGCCGTTCTTTTCACGGTTGAAAATCGAAATGCCGACTACGTCCGCCGGCAGCAGGTCGCTGGTAAATTGCAGGCGGTTGAATTTCAGTCCCAGCGATATGGCAAGCGCATGTGCCAGAGTGGTCTTGCCGACGCCAGGCACATCTTCGATCAGGAGGTGGCCCCCGGCCAGCAGGCATACCAGCGATTGACGGATTTGCAGGTCTTTGCCGACGACGATCTGGCTGACCTGCCGGGCGACAGCGTGGACTTTCGAGAACATGCTTTCTTTTCCATTTTTGAGGGAGCGCAACCGGCGCTGCCAGGGTGTAAACAAAATGACAGCTACCGTCGCGGTTTCTTCGCTAAACTGTGATTCTATTCGAGAATGTTGGCGCACATGTTGCCTCAGACAAATGACTACCGCGATCTACACACATCCCGACTGCAAACGCCACGAAATGGGCTCGTGGCATCCGGAATGCCCGGAACGCCTCCATGCTATCGAGGACCAGCTGATTGCGAGTCGCATCGACGAACTTCTCGCACATCGTGAAGCGCCCGAAGTCGACCTCGCGGATATTGCGCGGGTTCATACGGCGGGCTCGATTGCCCGCGTGCGGGAGAATGTGCCGGCTATCGGGGAGGGCCATTCCGGCTATTACCCGCTGGATGCCGACACCATGTTGAACGCCTATAGCTGGAAAGCCGCCTTGCGGGCAGCCGGGGCCGCGGTGGCCGCGACCGATGCGGTGATAGCAGGGGAATTCGAGAATGCGTTCTGCGCAATCCGTCCGCCGGGGCATCATGCGACGCCATCCGAGCCGATGGGGTTTTGCCTGTTTGGTAACGTCGCCATCGCTGCGAAGCATGCGATGGACGTGCATGGATTGCAGCGCGTAGCGATAGTCGATTTCGACGTTCATCACGGTAATGGGACCGAAGAGGCGTTCCGTGACGATGCGCGCGTGCTGATGGTGAGCTTCTTTCAACATCCGTTCTATCCGTATAGCGGTGCCGGCCGTCCTTGCGCGAACATGGTCAACGTCGCGGTGCCCGCATATACCAAGGGTCCTGAAATCCGCGAGTTAGTGACTGAAAAGTGGCTGCCGGCGCTGCACGCGCACCGGCCGGAGATGATCTTCATCTCGGCCGGGTTTGATGCGCATCGTGAGGACGACCTCGGGCAAATGGGCCTGGTGGAAGCAGATTATGCATGGATCACGCAGCAGGTCATGGCGGTCGCCAGGGAGCATGCGCATGGGCGCATCGTCAGCTGCCTCGAAGGCGGGTACAACTTGTCCGCGCTCGGGCGAAGCGTGGTCGCGCACATGAAGGTGCTTGCCGGAGTGGAATAGCGCGGGGGAAGTCACCCCAGCGGGTAAAATAGCGGATTAATCCCGCAATTTACATACGCATGTCCATACAATGGTTCCCCGGTCACATGAACGCCGCCCGCAAGAAGGCGGCGGAATCCATGGAAAAGACCGATCTCGTCATCGAGGTGCTCGACGGGCGTTTGCCGCAAGCCAGCAGCAATCCGATGATCGATTCGCTGCGCAAGTTTCGTCAGCGCCCCTGCCTGAAAATCCTGAACAAGAGCGACCTGGCTGATCCTGCGGCCACCCAGGCATGGCTGGACTACTACAATCGGCAGAAGGATGTGAACGCGGTGGCGCTGTCGTGCAAAAAGCCGGCAGACGTCGCGAAAATCCCGGGACTGGCGATGAAGCTGGCACCCCACCGCGGTACCGCGCTCAAGCCGTTGCGCATCATGATCATGGGTATTCCCAACGTCGGCAAATCGACGTTGATGAATGCCTTGCTGAAGAAGCGGGTGGCAGCCGTCGGCGACGAACCGGCCGTGACGAAAACCCAGCAGCGCCTGTACCTTGGCAACAATATGGTGTTGATTGACACGCCAGGCATGTTGTGGCCGAAGATCGAACATCCGAGCGATGGCCTGATGCTGGCAGCCAGCCACGCAGTCGGCACCAATGCGTTGATTGAGGAAGAGGTGGCGACTTTCCTCGCCGACCTGTTGCTCACGCGGTATTCACCGCTGATCAGCGCACGTTACGGCTTCCCGACGGAAGGGATCGACGGCGTCAGCGTACTGGAGGGCGTTGCCAAACGGCGCGCTTTCCGTATCAAGGGCGGTGAACTTGATTATGAAAAGGCTGCGCATACCCTGTTGCAGGACTATCGCAGCGGCGCGCTCGGCCGTATCAGCCTGGAGACGCCGGAGAGCCGTGCGCAATTGCTGGCCAGCTATCAGGAGGCGCCTTCGCTTGGTCTGAAAGAAGAGAGCGACGACGAAGTCGGCGAGGAATAAGACGGTGTTCCGCGCAAATAGCGTGTGCGACTTTTCACCGGCTGGATGAGGAAGGTTTTTGCAGGTACCGGCGTATGCATTGCATCATACGGAAAGAAAACTCCGGCGGGTCAGTTCAGACCCGCCCTGCGAAAGTCACCGGGGCGCATCGTGTAGCGTCGGATGTTTGGCATCTCGTAATACCGCGCGATACCGCGGTGGCATGAATGGCCAGATTGCGCGCCTACGGAGCCAGTCGGCCCGCCAAAGCGTACAACTGCTTTGCAAGCTTCGGGTCGATGGCAGGCACCCAGTTCGCAGCTGCTTCGATCTCCCCGGCGATCTCGCGCGCCCGCTCAGCCAGCAACGCCGGCCCGGCCTCCCGCTGCGGCAGCGCCAACGTGCTCCTCGGCAGATGGAAGTTCATTCCCGCCGTCTTCCCGTCGTTACCTGCCGGCAGTGTGGTCAGCACCACTGCCAGCGATTTCACCACCGACATGACCTCGATCGCGCTGTCGATCTCCGAGCCCCGTTGCGCGGTGGTGCCGACCCCGAACCCGCTCGCAAGCAGCCTCAGCATCAACCCGTAGGCCGCGTTCGCCAGGTCCAGCACTCGCGCGGCCGCTCGCGCCGTCACCTGTATGCCCGCGGCGTCGGCAATTGGCCGCAGCATTAGCGGGTCGTCGAGCACCGGACGATGCGGCACGAAGCCGGGATCGTCGCGAAGAAGGGTGTCGTACTCGTCCCGTATCGCGCGGAAACGCGCATAGTGCGATTGTTCGGCATCCGAGCGCGCGCCTTCGCCTTGTTCAATGATGGTCGCGATGGCTGCCTGCGCGCTGGCCATGTCGGTCACCGCGTGGAAACCGTCGAACGACAGCAGTGCCTCGTCTACCTGCGCCTTGGGGTCGCCCAGGAATAGCGCGCCCTCGCTCAGCCGTTCGGCCAGCTCCGTGAAGCCGTGCTCAATGCCTCGGTACAGGTGGCCGACCGTGTCATAGTCTTCCGCCGTCGGGGTAAGCCGGTTGAAGCCGCTGTGGCGCTCGTATTCGATCGGCGGCTCATAGCCGGGCGCCGGCTCCATCGGCACACCCTCTGGCCTCTCCAGGTACACGAAATGCTCGGCGGTGGCACGGCTGAACGGCGCCAGTCTCACCACGATCGAGGACGGATGGTAGCCTGGCAGCACCGGAAAGTTCTGCCGCCGGAAGTGCGGGGGCGATCCGATGCTCATCAACAAATTGCTGACCAGCGCCAGGTGCAGCATTTCCTCCATCGCCACGCCGTGGATATGACCGCGCCAGCGGTCCACTGCTGCAAGCTGCTCCGGTGTGATGCCCTCGTCGACATGCTGCTTCAGGCTCCACGCGGCGTACAGGTAGCTGCACATCAGGCCGTGCTCGATCTCGGCCGCTTCGGTCAGGAGGTAGATCAGTTGTTCGCGGTCGTTCACGCGCACCGGCGTGGCGTCGACCTTCGCGGTGTCCGTCATCGGATGTCCTTGGCTCGGTGGGGAAGCGGTCGATTGTAGCAGCGGCTCTGTACCTGCAAGTTTGCCTAACGTCAATCGGCGTCTTCATGCCCCTACGCACAGTGGGGTAGGGCGCACCGTATGCGCCGGCTGTTTTGCATTACGTGTCGCCTCGCGCATGTGTTCACCCATCCGGCGCATCACGATGCGCCCGACGACTTCTGCGCCCCCAAAGAAAAAGCCCGCCGAAGCGAGCTTTTTCATCAGTTGCCTGAGGCACAGGAACCAGGTTTTCTGATCCCCGACCTCCGTCCCTGATACTTACATCATACCTTCCATACCACCCATACCGCCCATGCCGCCCATACCACCCATGCCGCCGCCAGCTGGTTTGTCTTCAACCAGTTCAGCAACCATGCAATCGGTAGTGAGCATCAGGGAAGCGATCGATGCAGCGTTTTGCAGCGCCGAACGAGTCACTTTGGCCGGATCCAGCACGCCCATTTCGACCAGGTCGCCGTAGGTGTCGTTGGCAGCGTTGTAACCGTAGTTACCTTTGCCTTCGAGAACCTTGTTGACGACAACCGACGGCTCTTCGCCGGCGTTGGCGACGATCATGCGCATTGGCTCTTCCATTGCACGCAGAACGATACGGATGCCTGCGTCCTGATCAGGGTTGTCGCCCTTGATCTGGATGTTTGCGCGAGCGCGCAGCAGCGCGACGCCGCCGCCAGGAACGATGCCTTCTTCGACTGCCGCACGAGTTGCGTGCAGCGCGTCTTCCACGCGGGCTTTCTTCTCTTTCATTTCGACTTCGGTCGCAGCGCCAACCTTGATCACTGCCACACCGCCGGCGAGTTTTGCAACGCGCTCTTGCAGTTTTTCGCGATCGTAGTCCGAGCTTGCTTCTTCGATTTGGGCACGGATCTGCTTGACGCGGCTTTCGATTGCGACAGGCTGGCCGGCACCGTCGATGATGATGGTGTTTTCCTTGCCCACTTCGATGCGCTTGGCTTGGCCCAGTTCGTTCAGCGTTACTTTTTCGAGAGTCAGGCCGACTTCTTCAGCGATCACCTGGCCGCCGGTCAGGACGGCGATATCTTCCAGCATGGCCTTGCGACGGTCGCCGAAACCAGGCGCCTTGACGGCACCGGTCTTCAGGATGCCGCGGATGTTGTTGACCACCAGGGTTGCCAGTGCTTCGCCTTCGATGTCTTCGGCGACGATCACCAGCGGACGGCCGGCTTTCGCGACTTGCTCGAGTACCGGCAGCAGGTCACGGATGTTCGAGATCTTCTTGTCGCACAGCAGGACGAACGGGTACTCGTGGACGGCGACTTGCTGTTCCGGGGTGTTGATGAAGTACGGCGACAGGTCGCCGCGGTCGAACTGCATGCCTTCCACGATGTCCAGCTCGTCGTTCAGCGACTTGCCGTCTTCCACGGTGATCACGCCTTCCTTGCCCACTTTTTCCATCGCTTCAGCGATGCGCTCGCCGATCGAGTAGTCGGAGTTGGCGGAAATGGCGCCAACCTGGGCGATTTCCTTGGTGGTGGTGCATGGCTTGGAAATCTTGGCCAGCTCTTCCACGGTAGCGGTGACTGCCTTGTCGATGCCGCGCTTCAGGTCCATCGGGTTCATGCCGGCGGCAACGAACTTCATGCCTTCGCGCACGATGGCTTGTGCCAGCACGGTTGCGGTGGTGGTGCCGTCGCCGGCGTTGTCGCTGGTTTTCGAAGCGACTTCCTTGACCATCTGCGCGCCCATGTTCATGAGCTTGTCTTTGAGTTCGATTTCTTTCGCAACCGAGACGCCGTCCTTGGTCACGGTCGGGGCGCCGAACGAGCGCTCGAGCACGACGTTGCGGCCTTTCGGGCCCAGGGTGACTTT
>JAQGMD010000175.1 GCA_028292565.1 Burkholderia sp.
ATTGGCGAAACCGCATGTGATGGTGGGAGTGAACCTGTTTGCCGCCGACGACGACGCCACCGCGCAAAAACTCTTCACTTCGTTGCAGCAGCAATTCCTGAACCTTGTGCGCGGCATGCCCGGCCAGTTGAGCCCCCCTGTGGAAAGCATGGACGGGCTCTGGGCGCCCGATGAGAAAAACCACATCGACCGTTCGCTCGCCTGCTCTGCAGTCGGGTCGCCAGAAACCGTCGCAGCCCGGCTGCGCGCCATTTCCGAGCAGACAGGCGCCGATGAACTGATGCTCACCGCGCTGATGCACGACCATCACGCGCGCCTGCGGTCTTTTGAGATTGCCGCGCAGCTACAGGACAGGCAATAGGCCGGGCGCGATCGGTTAATATTGACGGTTTCGCCGCATTCATGACAATTACCAAGCCAAGCGCCATGCAACTCCAACCAGAAACCATCGTGGCCGGCATCGGCCCGGACACGCTGGAATACGTGACCTCCTGTGAACTGCCGATGCCGTGGGCAACTTTCACCATGCATGCGTTCATGGAGTCCCAGAGTGGCAAGGAGCACCTGGCGCTGACGTTGGGCGATGTGTCGGATGGCAAGCCGGTCCTGGGTCGCATACATTCCGAATGCCTGACCGGCGACGCGCTGTTCAGCCAGCGTTGCGATTGCGGCGCCCAGCTCGAGAGCGCACTGCGCAGCATTGCCGCCGAAGGGCGCGGCGTCGTGCTCTACATGCGGCAGGAGGGGCGTGGCATTGGATTGATCAACAAGGTTCGCGCCTACCGGCTGCAGGACGCCGGCGCCGATACGGTTGAAGCCAACCATGAGCTTGGGTTTCAGGCGGACCAGCGCAGCTACAGCCACTGCAAGCCCATGCTTGAGAAGCTTGGCATCGTCAGCCTGCGGCTGATGACCAATAATCCTCGCAAGATAGACGCCGTCACCCAGTACGGCGTCGCGGTCGCCGAGCGCGTTTCACTGGTCGTCAACCGCAACCCGTTCAACCGCCGCTACCTGCAGACCAAGGCATCCAAGCTCGGTCACCTGATCCCTGACGAGGATGTCTGAGCCTCAATGAATAACCGTAACCACGAGCTTTCCATGACGGTGCTGATGACGCCCGACATGGCCAACTTCTCCGGCAATGTGCACGGCGGCGCGATCCTCAAGTATCTCGACAGCGTCGCCTATGCTTGTGCCAGCCGTTATTCCGGCAGTTACGTCGTCACCCTCTCGGTCGACCGAGTGGTGTTCCGACAGCCGATTCATGTCGGGGAACTGGTTACCTTCCTGGCGGCCGTCAATTACACCGGCGCCACTTCGATGGAAATCGGCATCAAGGTCATCACCGAAAACATCCAGCAAGGCCTGGTGCGGCATACCAACAGCTGCTATTTCACCATGGTTGCCGTCGATGAAAACCGCAAGCCGGTACAGGTGCCGCCGTTGCAGCCCGATACCGTGGACCAGCAGCGGCGCTTCGAGCAAGCAGCGCAACGGCGCGAGTACCGGAAATCCCAAGGCCAGTAGTTCAGGTCACGGCCCGCACCAGTTGCAGCGACGGCGACACCAGTTCCTGGAGGCGGTCGGTCCGGTTTCGCTCGATAGCTTCCAGGATCAGTTCATTGATGCCGCCGACCACTGCCATCGCAATATCGGGGTGCAGCGGTGGACGGTTCCTGCGGGCACGCGCAGGGACATTAATTACTTGCAGCATGAAATCCGCCAACGCCTGGTTGACCCGCCGCCGCGCAGCCAGTCCTTCCACGCCAAGTCCCAGGATTTCAATGAATATCGTACGCAAGAGAACCGGATTCTGTCCAAGGCAGCCGAAGTAAGCTGAGATTGCCCGCTCTACCTGGGTTTCCCAGTCATGGGACGGGTCGATCGCCTTGCGCAAAACATCCAGCGCGTTCGAGCTCGCCGCGGCATATAAGGCTGTCAAACATTGTGCCTTGGTCTTGAAATGCTCGTAGAAAGTGCGCCTGGAAACACCGGCTGCCGCGACGATGTCGGCAATCGTCACGTCGGCATACCCTTTTTCGGCGACAACCCTTCCCATTCCTTCAAGCAAGCGCCTCCGATGATCGTTCGGATCTTCAAGCAGCTTTGTTTTTTCAGTGTTCATGTGCTGATCCATGCTATTGGTACTTGACTGTACCAAGTATTGAGGACATCATCCCGGTACGAAGTTGTACCGGCTACCCATTGCCGCCATCGCATTTATCTCTTGTGAGCACTGCCATGACCGATCTCGTCGTCCGTCGTTTGTTGATAGACCTTGAAACACCATTCGACCGTCATTGGTGCAATGGCGATGCATTCCGTACTGCTTTCTTCAACGCACTTTCCATGAGTTTTCCGGTCGGTGAGCAGTTTTTTATCGATTCGGTACGTAACGGATACAAGCACCTTCCTGCTGCAGAGCAGCAGAAGTATAAGGCGGAAGTGCAAGGCTTCGTCGGACAGGAAGCAACCCATCGCCGGCTGCATGCACTGTTTAACGGACATTTGGAAAAACAGGGTTTGGTCAATTACTGGGCGCCGCGTTCCCAGCGACGTCTGAAGAAGATGGAAGGCGTCCATCCGCGCCACTGGCTCGGCATTACCGCTGCAAACGAGCATTTCACTGCCATTTTCGCTGAATGGATGCTTGAAAACAGCGACCTGCTGGACGGTGTCGATGCGCGCCTGAAAACCCTGTGGCTCTGGCACAGTGCCGAAGAAGCAGAACACAAGAGCACTGCGTTCGACCTTTATCACGCGCTCGGCGGCAACCATGAATGGCGGATCCGCTGGTTCCGTCGCGTCACGGTAATGTTCCTGGCCGACACGCTGCGCCAGACCGTCAGCAATCTTCGGCACGATGGCACGCTGTGGAAGTGGGGCACCTGGAAGAGCGGCGTCAGTTATCTGTTTGGCCAACGCGGCTTGATACGCAATGCCTACCGTCCATGGTGCGACTATTTACGTCGGGATTTCCATCCAACCCAGCAGGAAAGTGAACTGTCGCGCCGCTGGCTGTTAGAGAATGCTGCCGCATTTACAGCGGTCGGTACCTGAAATCAGGTTTTCTTCATGGGATAGAGTTCGCTAGGCGCTGTGGGACTAAAAACTCGATCGGCGGCTGCACTATTTTTAGAGCAACTGGCGCGAAAAGGTATTGACCTGCAACACCGAATGCCGCATAATCTCATCTCTCTGCTGCTGACGAACACAACGCTTCGCAGCCCCGGCCCTCAGGTCGACGCAGACAGAATGACGGTTCTTTAACAATCAACAGCCGATAAGTGTGGGCACTT
>JAQGMD010000027.1 GCA_028292565.1 Burkholderia sp.
AGAGCGGATTTCATGTCAGTGTAGGGAGCCGCGTTCGACGGAACGCCGCCCGACCAGAAGGGATGCAGCGCTAGACGCCTCAGGCCGCTCAGGGCGGCCCGCTGAGCGGCCTGAGGCAACGCCGCGATGCACCCTTCTGGACGAACCCTTCGGGCAGTCCCGGGAACCGGCCGCCTGCGCTGTTACAGCCGCTTGCCGTAACAGCGCTACGACGCGTTTCCGTGCTCGGCATTCAACCGGTTTCCGGGGCTGCGCGGCCCCTACACTGATATGAAATCCGCTCTCATTGCGCATCAACGAGCTGTCTTTACCATGGTTTGCGCCGCGGGCCTGTGGAGCATTGCCGGCGTATTTACCCGTCATCTCGATGCCGCCCGCGACTTCGAGGTGACGCTCTGGCGCAGCCTGTTTTCGGCGATCTTTGTCGCCGGTGCATTGATGTGGCAAATGGGTTTCGGCAAGGCGGTCGCAACGGTGCGCGGCCTCGGCCGGCTCGGGGAGTTGTCAGGGTTGATGTGGTGCGTGATGTTCAACTGCTTCATGATCGCGCTGACCAAGACCACGGTGGCCAATACGCTGGTGGTGATGAGCGTGTCGCCCTTGCTGACCGCATTCCTGGCCTGGCTCTTCCTGAAACAATCGATTCCGCAACGGACCTGGTTCGCGATCGTTGCGGCCCTGGTTGGTATCGTATGGATGTTCATGAGCGGCATCGGCGATGTCAGCCGACAGCACCTGATTGGCATGGCGATCGCGAGTGCCGTGCCGGTTGCTGCGGCGATCAATGTGATTGCGATCAAGAAGGCCGGACATGGCGTCGACCTGATTCCCGCGATCCTGCTGGGCAGCGTCTTTTCGGTCGCGTTGATGCTGCCGCTGGCCTGGCCGCTGCGGGCGTCGCTGCATGATGTGACGATCCTCGCGACCCTCGGTTTTTTTCAGCTTGGTTTGCCGTGCATGATGATGGTCCGCGCGACCAGGGGTTTGTCAGCGCCTGAGATCGCATTGTTAGGCTTGCTGGAGGTGTTGCTCGGGCCGCTGTGGGCCTGGCTGGGCGCAGGCGAGGTGCCGGCGCGTGAGACGTTGATCGGCGGTGCGCTGGTGTTGGGGGCGCTGGTGTTCAATGAGGTGGCGGGTTTCAGGGGACAGGGGACAGGCGTCAGGGATCAGAAAAGAAAGGCGGCGCAGAGCGCCGCCGATTGAACTGATCACCAGGGGAGACGTAGGTTGGGATTCAATCCCGACATTTCACCCTTCGCACAACGGCTGGCGTTTAGTCGGGTGTGAATGTTGGGATTAACACGCGCGTCGCAGATCCCAACCTACAGTTCACGATGCTTTACGCCGCCACGGTCTTCGTATTGGGCACCGCTTGCTGGCTCTTCAACAGCTCCGCGAGCGTTCCGAACAACTGGTCGATCTGCTGTTTTTCAATGATCAGCGGTGGCGAGAGCGCGATGATGTCGCCGGTGGTCCGGATCAGCACATTCTTCTCCCAGAAGCATTTCTGGAAGATGTCGAACGCGCGCGCGCTTGGTTTGCCGGGCAGGCTCTCCAGCTCGATGCCGCAGACGAGTCCGAGGTTGCGTACGTCTTTCACATACGGCAGCCCTTTGAGGCTGTGCGCCGCTTGCTCGAAGTAGGGCGCCATGCTGGCCGCACGGTCGAACAGTCCTTCAGTCTTGTAGACGTCAATGGTGGCGACGGCGGCGGCGGATGCCAGCGGATGGGCGCTGTACGTATAGCCGTGGAAGAACTCGATCGTGTTCTCCGGCGCGGCGGACATGAAGGCGTCATGAATTTCCTGGCGCACGATCACCGCACCCATCGGCACGGCGGCATTGGTCAGGCCCTTGGCGCAGGTGATCATGTCCGGCACCACGCCGAAATAATCGGCTGCGAACGATGTGCCGAGGCGGCCAAAGCCGGTGATGACTTCATCGAATATGAGCAGAATGCCATACTTGTCGCAGGTCGCGCGCAGCTTTTGCAGGTAACCCTTGGGCGGCAGGATCACGCCGGCGGAGCCTTGTATCGGTTCGACGATGACGGCGGCGACAGTGGCCGGATCATGCAGCGTGATCAGGCGCTGCTCCAGTTCGTCCGCCAGCTCGGCGCCATGCTCAGGCAGGCCGCGCGAGAACGCATTACGGGCGATGTCGAGAGGATGGCGCAAGTGGTCGACGCCAGCCAGCGTCGGTCCGAAGTGCTTGCGGTTGCCGGCAATGCCGCCCACCGCTATGCCGCCGAAGCCGACGCCGTGATAGCCGCGCTCGCGGCCGATCAGGCGCGTCCGGAGCGAATCTCCCCGCACACGGTGGTACGCCAGTGCGATCTTCAGTGCGGTATCAACCGATTCCGATCCGTCATTGCAAAAGAAAACCCGGTTCAAGCCTTCCGGGGCGATCGATACCAGCGCGCTGGCCGCCTCGAATGCCTTCGGATGGGCCATCTGGAAGGGCGGCGCGTAATCCATCGTCGCAGCCTGCTTCTGGATCGCCTCGACGATCTTCGGATGGCCGTGCCCCGCGTTTACGCACCACAGGCCGGCTGTGCCGTCCAGGATCTTGCGTCCGTCGTCACTGGTGTAGTACATGCCCGAGGCGGACGCCAGCATGCGTGGCTTCGCCTTGAACTGACGGTTGGCAGTAAACGGCATCCAGAAGTGTTCGGTATTGATCGAATTCGTCATGGTGTCCCCTCGATTTTCTTGTCAGGACAAATATAGTAGTCCTTTTGCCTTAGTTTTGCTGGGTTCCGGCTGCCCATTGGGAGCCCGGATATTTCACCGTGCCGGCCCGCAGGTTGGAAAAAGAGCATGTTTACCGGGTTGGCTGCGTGCGCGGGCAAATCCGGTTTGGTCGGCCGGCCTGCGCGAGTGCTGGCGTCTGATTTGCTGCCATTTTGCGTCCGCGCTTCGCGCCAATAGTCCCGCTA
>JAQGMD010000206.1 GCA_028292565.1 Burkholderia sp.
CCGCATCGGGATTTTCAATAGGCGCGACAAAGGGATTGCTAGATGCAATGAACATATTTTCCACGCGGCCCATTATACGAATGCCGGAAGATAGCCCGTCATAACGGGCCGCCTCCCGGCAACCTTCCCGGGAGTTTCATATGTGGGCACTTCAATGGAGATAAGTCATGAAGAATCTTTCCATCATTCTCGCAGTTGCTTTATTGAGCAGTTGTTACAGCATGGGCACTAGCGGTACCAGCGGCAGCAGCGGCACCAGCGCAGTAGATTACCAGTCGACCACTTCTTACAGGCCGATCCATCCAATTAATCCTGTCGATCCGTACCAAGGTGGTTAGCCTTCAGGCGCGGCATTGAGCCGCGCCCTCCTCCCTGGGTCAGGCGAACCCATCGGCGTGGGTTGCGTCCCGACATATTGTCATTTCCCCGGGCGTCCACTGGAGTACTTCATGAGTAGCGTCCATTCATCCTGTGCGGCCTGTCGCAGCCATTCGGTGGTAAACGTTTCACCAAGCCGATCCAGTGCGCTCCTGATCAAGGGATCAATTTTGTCGACACGCATCCCGTGCGCGCGTATCACGTCTTCATAGGTGCGATCGGTACTCTCGCTAAGCATCCAGCCGCGCTGTTCGGCGGTGCGTGCCGCCAGAAGCAACTTCTGTTGCGTGTCAGCGTCCAGACGATTGAACACTGTCTTGCTAATGAAAACCATGTTCTTCGGGAGCCAGGCATTCACCTGGTAGTAGTACTTGAGTTTCGACCATGCTTTCATGTCGACGCCGGTCCAACTGGAGGTCAGCATCATGTCGAACTTTTCCTCGTCTAACGCTTTGCCGAGATCGACTGCCTGTATCGTAATCGGACGTGCGCCGATCAATTGCGCAATGCGCTCGGATGCCGAATTGTAGACGCGCATCCGCATGCCCTTGAAGTCCTGCATGCTCTTTACTTCACGATTGGAATAAAGATTCTGCGGCGGCCATGGCACTGCGTAAAGCAACTGCAAACCGTGTTCAGTCAGTACCTTCTCGATGCCGGGACGCGATATGGTCCACAAGCGCCTGGCATCATCGTAGCCGGCTACGATGAAAGGCAGCGCGTCCATTCCGAACAGGGGATGTTCTTTGGCGAGGCTGGACATGATGACTTCCCCGCCCTCCGCCTTGCCGCTGCGTACACCTGAATAGATTTCGGTCGGCTTGAGCAAGGTGCCGGCCGGATGCAGTTTGATATTGACCTTGCCTGCGGTGACTCTGGCCACTTCGTCGGCGTATCGCTGGAGATTCTCGGTCTGGAAGCTGTCCGCCGCATAGGCGGTCGCGAAATTGATTTGCGTGCTGGCTGCGCTCGAGAGCGGCGTCAACAAAACCATGCAGGCGGCGAGCGCCACCCTACGTACACCGTTGAACATGCATGCGTCCTTTAGTTGATGGTTTGGCAAAAAGCGAGCCATTACATCAACAATGAACGACGAAGTCATTCAACAATCCTCAGGGGCAGCCGGGCGGGGCCTCCCATGTCTTGACGGTGGAGTTCGCCGCGTGCCGCGTTACTCCAGGAATTCGCTGCCCAGTTCCGGAGAAGGTATCGAAACAGCATTGATCAGATTCGGAAGCGCAATTCCGGCGTTTTCATCGACCTCATTATCCTCTCCCGCCCCTGCCGCACGACGGCGCTTATTCACGGCATAGGCGGCGCCTCCCGCCACAGCGACTGCCTCCACGACGCCTGCAACAATGCCGACTATCTGGCCGGTATTGAGACCGTCGTCGCCGCCGTCGCCTGACTTGGTATCGGTCCCGGTATCAGCTTGAGTTCGGCAAGCGCATAATCGATCTGCTCCATCCAGCCGGGACACCCCGGAGTGAAGATCGCATGCGAGAACATGCGCTTGGTGCCTGCAAGGCCATTCACGGCGGCTCGTGCCTGCGCTTTCATCTCGTTGGTCAGGAACCAGTCGTCCGGGACCTCTGACGGTGCGCAGCTGATGCAGGCGACCTTGGTATCGCTGTCGAGGTAAATTTCCTTGATGTAATTGGTGAACATCAGGTCGTCGATGGTTTGCTCCTTCTCCACCAGTCCCGGATTCCAGCCCGCCTTGCCCACTGCCTTGCGCTGGTTGACGAAGCCCTGCAGACGCGATACCGACTGCATCGGAATGGGGGAGGGAAACAGGGATTCGGCGGAGCAAAGCCGCGCGAGTTCTTCCCGAGAAAGCATGCTCATGGGTGCTCCTGGTACGGGTGGAGGCCTGGCCTGTTATTCTGTCACAGCGCCATGGAAGGTGCAGGCGGCGCCATGCTGTTGTTGATACGTATCCCTCAAGACTGGATCACAACAAGGAGACACCTATGGTCGTTCATCGCACTACTTCCGTAAACCATCTGGTAGCAGCACTATGCGCGACGTTGCTCGCGGCCTTGTTCAGCATACCAGCGCTGGCGGACGAGGGACTGCCTCTGGACGTGCCTTATGTATCGACACCGCGACCGGTGGTGAACAAGATGCTGGACATGGCCGGCGTCGGCAAAGGGGACGTAGTGTACGACCTTGGTTGCGGCGACGGCAGGATAGTCATCACCGCGGCCGCGGAACGCGGCGCAACCGGCGTCGGCATCGACATGGATCCGCGTCGCATCGCCGAAGCGCGCGGCTATGCAAGGAATGCAGGCGTCAGCGACAAGGTAAAGTTCCTGGTGGGCGACCTGTTCCTGGCCGACTTTGCCGATGCGACTGTCGTTACCCTGTACCTGCTCCCCGAGGTGAACCGCCGGCTCCGCCCGCAGCTCTGGAAGCAGCTTAAAGTCGGGACACGCGTGGTATCGCATGACTTCGACATGGGCCCCGAATGGCCACCGGAAAAAGTCGAACGGGTCGGACCCAAGACGCTTTATTACTGGACGATCTCCGAAGCGCACAAGAAGTCCGCGGGCTGACACCCAGGCTGAGCTCGTAGTCGCACCCTGCACGGTCTTGATAAATCGACACGAGTTTTTGGGGCTTGCTTTTGGTTGACCAGCGGTTACACTTGTCGGTAAACCGCAGGTATGCGGAAGATGCTGTTGCAACAAAAAATTTCCAGAGCGCGCGAGTGCAATTACTGCCCTCGCTGAGCGCCCTAACCAGAGTGCATCGAGCCACCCTGGAGCACGGAGCTGACATGAATATGGTTCGCGCACTGCCCGAAGGCGGGCTTGAAAAAAACCTGTGCAATAACTGCGGTTCGCCATTGCACCTGCATGTTTGCGCGATATGCCAGACTGTCACGAGTTGCAGGCATTGCAGCGAACCGTCGCACGTGCCACAGCAACTCAACGACTTTACCTTCCCCAAAATAGGTCCGGATCGCGTGGTCTTCCGCATGGGCCGGCTGAATCGTTTCCATGGCAGCGTCCGGGTTGGCAATGCAGCCGCCCGGAACAGCCAGCCACCACACCTGAAAGAACCCTCGCGACTTGTTTCCCGTTCAAATGATTCCGCTGAAATCGCAGCGGGGACGCGTAAAGAAGCGCCTGCCCCGGTAATAGAAGGCATGCGATTGCGCATAGCTGCCATCCCTGAGACATCAAAAAAATGGCATTCCACCGTACTCCTGATACTGGTAAGCGGAGTCGCGGTGGCCGGGTACTACGCTATTACGCCTGCATTCGAGATGCCGACGCTATCCGCGATGATCAAAGCCGTCACGGGGACAGGGGTCGTTGCACCTGTCGCAGTGCGTGAACGGCTCGGCGAAATAACGCAGAAGCCACAGCTTGTGAACAGCGGCGCGCAGCCGCTAAAGACAGGATTCACACCGGCTCAGGGCACCGCCAGCATCACGGAATGGAAGCCGGTGCTCCCGGCTCAGGGTAAAGAGATTGCGAAAGCGCAGCCGGCTGATGAGGTTGCTGTAGCGGCCGCCGCACCGGCGCCGCTACCAGTTGAAACTGAGCGCCCCCGGCTCAGGCCGCGGGTCGTGCGTGCAGACAATGGAAGCCAGGCGGGACCGACAAGCAGCGGCACATCGGACGTCGCCCTCAGCCAGGCTGGGGGCGATCACGCGACTCCCAACTGCCCCACTGCCTCGCAGGCATTGGGACTATGCGATGCGCGGTCGAAGTAAGGCGGTAAAGAAAAGAGCTAGCTGCACTATACAAACACTCTGGGGGGACGCATCGTGAGGAACATCCGTTTTATTTTTTTCCTGTTTTGCGTCTTGCCCGCGCTGGCCTTTGCCCGCGCTGAGTACAAGATCGTGACCGCGTCCGAGCGCGGCACCTACATCCAGATCGGCCGCGACCTGGCCAAGTCGGTGGCGAACGCGGCGGATATGGATCTGGAAGTGTTGCCTTCGAAGGGGTCGGCGGAAAACATACAGCGGCTGCGCTTTGAAGAAGGCGTGAAATTCGCGTTGGTGCAGTCCGATGTGTACCAGGCTTTCATGGACCAGGCCGCCGTGGGGAACAAGACCGCCGGCAGGATCATCAGGCCGCTACGGGTCATCCTGCCGCTATACAACGAAGAAATCTACTTCGTTACGCGCGCGGACTCACCGTTGAACTATATCCATGAGATCAAGGGCAAGAAGATCAATGTCGGCCCGGTCGGCAGCGGGACGGCGCTCTCTTCCACCACTCTGTACCGGCTCATGTTCGGCGTAGCGCTGCCGGAAAACAATGCGAGCTACCTTTCGAATGAAGAGGCGTTGATCAAGCTGACAACGGACAAATCGGTCGACGTCGTGATCATCGTCGCGGGACAGCCTGCGAAGCTGTTCACCGACATGAAGCCGGAAGCACGTGACTTCATCAAGATGCTCCGCCTGGATGAAAAGGCGCAGGAAACGTCACGCGCAACGCAAACCTATTTTCCCGCGAACATACACAAGGCCAGCTATCCGAGCTGGCTGACCGAGGACGTGCCTACACTGACGGTCAAAGCCTTCCTCGTGACGTACGACTACAACCTGCAGATGACTCAGAACACCATGGTCCGGTTTGCCGAAGCGCTCTGCCAGAACTATGAAAACCTGCAGGGCAGCGGACACCCAAAATGGAAGGAAGTGAAGATGGAACTGCCCGCGCTGGGCAAGGGTTGGAAATACTATCCGCCCATGGAGCGGGTGCTGCGCTCATGTGCAGCCAGCCACGCCCCGGCGCCGAAGGCCGCCGCCAAGCCCGCGAAGGACTGCAGCCAGCAGGAGAAAGTGCTGGGGCTTTGCGGGATTTGATATTACGGCCAAACTGCTTCAATAGTTCGTAGGGCGGAGTAATGAACCGCCCTGCAACGCACTACTTCAGAGCCGTCCGGCGATGTCGCGCAATTGCGCAGCCAGATGCGGGCTGATGGCGTCATAGTCTGACGCCAATTGGTACAAGAGCCTTATGTCTGCGCCTCGCGTGCGCTCTGACACCTGGTTCTTTGTGTTGCTGCCGCCAGTCCTGACGGAATCACCTTCGAATAAAACAGATCTTTGCATCGCTATCTTCGGCTGTAACATTTCTTTCCCGCGGTGTACGCACATCTCGCAGGTCAGTATGTAACTTGCCCGTCATAAAGCCAATTTCGATTTCGAATATCAGACATGGGTCCTGTGAATACAGACTGACTGTTACTCAAGACCCCAGCCACGTCTTCCTCGCGCAGTTCCATTGACAACAGGACTGCATTGATTATGCTGGGAAAAACCGGTCCTTCCGGTTGCCAAAAGAATCGCTTGCCAACTCCGATGAGCTATCGACAAGGAGACGATCATCATGAAGGTCTACTATCATCCCGCTTCGACCACCAGTCGCGTAATCATGCTGTACGCGGGCGAGGAAGTGCCTGACCTCGCATTCCAGGTCGTTGACATCTTCAGCGGCGAACACCTGCAACCCGCTTATACCGCCATCAACCCGAGCTGCATGGTGCCGATGCTCGAGGACCGGGATTTCCGCCTGACCGAGAGCTCGGCGATACTCAAGTACCTTGCGGATAAAAGTAACTCGCCGTCTTATCCGACCGACTTGCGTGCGCGGGCACGCGTCAACGAGATGATGGATTGGATCAACACCAACTTCTATCGCGACTTTGCCTATGGCCTGGTGTATCCGCAGGCATTCCCGACCCATCTGCGACGCAGTGAAGAGGCGCAGGCAGCGACCCTCGCCTGGGCACAAGAGCGGTCGCGGACCTGGCTGAAGATTCTGGACCAGGGACTGATCGGCCCGGATAAGCAATTTCTCTGCGGTGACGCGATCACGATCGCAGACTACCTTGGAGCGGAGATGATTGGCGTGGGTGAGCTCATCGGCTGCGACTTCTCGGCCTATCCCAATGTTGACCGCTGGCTGCGCAACATGAAAGCGCTCAAGAGCTGGCCGAAGGTGCACGACGTCTTCCACGGATTCGCGGCCTCGCTCAAGGAGAGGTCATTCGTGACGATCTGAAGAAACCCGCGAAGAGGTGCAGGTACCGTTGCACGTAACGCCAATGGACCCCGCAACGTACGGCCGCCCGTGGCGAATACAAACGCTGGCTGAGTTTCCAACAGATAACCAACAATCGGCCAATATTTCCGTGTGGTAATATTGGCCGACACGTTTAACCTTATCTATTCAGTTTTCGAAGAGAACGGAAGCAGTCGATGCCGATATCAACCGTCCTTCTGGGTAGTTTTAGAAATGGAAAGCCATCGCGATGGCGCACGACATTATCGGAAAGCGCCTCGCCGGCGAAATCCTCAAGCATGGCTTTCCGCGAGCGAACCTGTATCTGATACTCATATGGCCCATGGTCTGTCTGGGGCTGGCGTTGTTAATCTGGGGCCTGACGCTGTCGCAACTCGGCCACGAAAAAGAGCATATCAGCAAGGATACAGCGAGGCATGCATCTTCCCTGTCCAAAGCCTACGCTGCGCAACTGGAGCGGTCCGTCGAGCAGATCGACCAGGTCACACTGAATCTCCAGTACTACTGGGAAAAGGCACCGGGCATACTCGACCTTCAGGATCAATTGCGCCGCGGTGTATATCCGGCCTCCGCCCATCTCTACGTGACCATCAACAACCGCCATGGCCGGCCGGTCACCAGTACCATCAATTTCGTGAAAAACAGCGTCGATATCTCCAGGAGGGACCACTTCCTGGCGCATCAAAACAATGCGTCCGTGGGCCTGCTGATCACCAAGCCGGTGATGGGAATCCAGATAAACAAAATGGTCATCCTGTTTTCACGCCGGCTGGACCTGGCCGGAGGCGTGTTCTCCGGAATAGTGGTCGCAGCCATCGAGCCAATCTATCTGGCGTCATACACTGACGAGACGAGCCTGAGAACGGGCGACTTCCTTTCGGTCCATAGCATCGACGGCGGATTGTTCGCGGCGAAAATGGGCCAGAGTATCAGTGCGACGACGGACATTTTCCAGGCACCGCCGACTTTCGACACCGACAAAGGCGTGATCCGGATGACGGCAGAAAAGTTTTCAGACCATGAGCCGCGCATCATCGCCTGGCAAAAGCTGGAAAACTATCCGCTTGTTTCGATAGTCGGCCTGGCTGAACGGGAAATTTTCGCCCCCTATGAAGAAATGGCGCGCGATTACCATCGTGCCGCGGTCGCGGCGAGCGTGTTTCTGTTTCTGCTGGCTGTCGCCGGCATGGTATTTACTGCGCGGCTCGCATCGAGAAAACGGGAGGCGGAGGAAGTAAAGACCACCTATCGCCTCGCAACCGATGGCGCGCGCGAAGGTTTTTACATGCTGCGGCCGCTCTATGATCATGACAAGACGATCTTCGACTTCCTGATCAAGGATTGCAATGAACGGGGGGCCGCCTATTACGGCAAATTGAGAGCCGATCTCATAGGCACCCGATTTTCAAGTTTGTTTTATGAGAGCTACCGCCGTGAGGTGCTGCCTGATTACCGGCGGGCCATGGAAATTGGTTTTTTTGAAACCGAATTGAAGGTATCGAGCCGAAGTTCGCTACAGGTGAGCTGGATCTATCGCAGGCTGGTGCGGTCCGGTGACGGACTGGCCGTCACGCTAAGGGACATTTCTGAAACCAAGGCGCATGAGGAAGCGTTATCCACCCTGGCGAACGCGGACCCCCTGACCGCGCTTCCCAATCGCCACTGGTTGATGAGTTACCTGCCTGTCGCAGTGGAACGGGCAAGAAGCAGCGACATGGCGCTTGCATTGCTGTTCGTTGACCTCGACGATTTCAAAGACATCAATGACACTTTGGGCCACGCGGCCGGGGATGAATTGCTGCAGGCGGTCGCGTTGCGTCTCAAATCCGTGGTACGGCCAGGCGACAGCGTCGTGCGACTCGGAGGCGACGAATTCACCATCATCCTCGAAAATATTGAAACCGATACCGATGTGTCGCACGTCGTTGAGCGCATGATCAAAGCGCTGGGCGAGCCGTTCGACCTGTGGGGCGAGAGCAAGCATGTCGTGCACGCGTCGATAGGCATCAGCATGTACCCGCACGACGGTGACGAGGGCGAGACGCTACTCAAGCACGCTGATATTGCGATGTACGCCGCCAAGGCTGGCGGCAAGGCCAACTATCAGTTCTTCCGCCCCCACCTTTCAGAAAACCTGGTCGCAAGGCTCACAAAGGAGCGCGCATTGCGACTTGCTATCGAACTCGACGAATTCGTGCTGTATTACCAGCCGCGGGTGGACACCGTCAGCGGTGAGCTGCGCAGCATAGAAACCCTCGTAAGGTGGACGCATCGCGAGCATGGGCTGGTCCCGCCCAACGACTTCATTCCGATGGCGGAAGAAACCGGATTGATCGTTCCGCTGGGTGAACTGGTCATCAAAAAAGCTTTCGCGCAATTGGCGCAATGGAAGGCGCAAGGCCTGCCGGTTGTCCCGCTTTCCATTAATGTCTCTCCGCGCCAGTTCAACCACGGAAATCTGAGCGCACTCCTCGCATCGTCCATGGCCGACCATGACATCAGCGCCTCCCTGATCGAGGTTGAAATCACGGAATCATGCATGGTTGGCGAAGACCAGACCGTGACCGAAGAATTGGCAGCGATAGAAACGCTCGGCATGAAAGTCCTGGTCGATGATTTTGGAACGGGTTACTCATCGCTGTCTCAGTTAAGGCGGCTCGATATGGATGGCTTGAAGGTGGACCGGGCCTTCACCGCTCAACTGGGTAATGGAAAGGAAGATGAGGATTTCTTCGTCGCGATGCTCTCGATGGCGCATGCGCTGGGCATGAACGTAGTCGCTGAAGGCGTGGAAACCGTGGAACAGTTGCGCATCCTGCAGAGGCTTTCGTGCGATGAAGTCCAGGGTTATCTGATTTCACGGCCGGTGCCGGCGCGCGAGGTACCCGCCATGATGCTTAAGCGTTTTCTGCTCCCTCAGGTCGAAGAGGACAGGACTATCGGACGGAATGACGGGGACGCCAGGACCACCTATAGCGGTTTCGATACGCTATAGGGAATGTAGGGTGCGCCGTGCGCACTGTGAAATCAAAGAACTTACGCCATCGCAACCCGCCTGGCCTTGGGCTCCCATATTCCTGGGATGGCGCAACGTTGAAATGCGGCGGTATCAGGCGTCCCTCACGCCCGCGCGCGAAACGAATGCCCGCTGTATCGGCGGGTCACTACCCGCCCTACGATTCAAGCCGTTTTTCAGCGACGCGCGTGACTCAATTGACCGACACCGTCGGCTTGATATTCTGGTTCTGCCGGAACAAATTACCCGGATCGTATTTGTTCTTCACCTGCACCAGGCGGTCGAAGTTCTTGCCATAGGCTTCGGCGATGCGTTCGCCTTCGTCCTGGGTAAGGAAGTTGATGTACACGCTCCCGGCCGCGTAAGGCGCAGACGCAGCGAAGTACTCGCGCGCCCAGGTGATGCACTTCTTGTCGTCCTTCGGGTCGGTCCACCTTGTATGGACGTTCATCGCAAATAAGACATCGCGATGCGGATAGGCTGTCGCGTCAGGCGCCAGGCGATTGGTCTGCCCTCCGAGCAAGCCGAGGAAAATCTCACTCTCGGGCGACGGCAGTTTTCCGCTGTACTCGATCAGAGTATCAAGCGCGCCGTCATCCAGCCCCTTGAAGTTATGCGATTTCCAGTAGTTGCGTGCGCGGGGTGCAAGTAGGGGGTCGAATGCCTGTTGCCAGGCGGCGTAAGGCTGTACCCCGACATGCTCGCCGACCGGCTGGCCAAAACTGCGCAGCGGTTCGATCGCACGCATTGCGTCGTCGGGTTTCATCGTCGAACAGATTGCCAGCACCACCACTTCCTTGCCATGCACGTCGGCTGGCAGGAACGGCAGCGGCGGAGCCTTGCGCAGCACCGCCCATACGCTCAGGTCATCAGGCGCTTTTTCGACGAAACCCCGATATTGGGAGAGCACCTTCCTGGCCTGATCGAACGGGAAAACAATGAGTCCGGACACGACGCCCGGCCCGACCGGATGCAACTGGAATTCGAACAGGCTCACCACGCCGAAATTACCGCCGCCCCCGCGTATCGCCCAGAACAGATCAGGATTTTCAGTGGCGCTCACGCGTAATCTTTCTGAGTTCGCCGTGATGATTTCAGCCGACAGCAGGTTGTCCACTGTCAGGCCGTGTTTGCGGCTGAGCCATCCGAAACCGCCGCCGAGCGTGAGCCCCGCGACGCCGGTGGTTGAGTTGATCCCCAGAGGAGTCGCCAATCCATATGCCTGCGCTTCATGATCGAAGTCGCCGAGTGTGGCGCCGCCTTGCACATAAGCGCGTCGCCCATCCGGATCGATCCTGACTGCTTTCATTTGCGACAGATCGATGACAAGTCCGTCATCGCAAAGCGCGTTGCCCGCAATATTGTGACCACCGCCACGAACCGCGAGGGGCAGCTTGTTGTCGCGCGCGAACGCGACCGAGCGCCTGATATCCGCAACACCGGCGGCCCGCACAAACATTGCCGGCTTGCGGTCGATCATCGCATTCCAGATCTCGCGGGCCTCGGTATAGCCTGCATCGTTCGGCTGGAGCAGTTGCCCTCTCAACGTCGACTTGAATTCCGCAATCACATCACTCTTTAAATTAATCACGATGGTCCTCGGCATAAACTGCAGCGTTATGCAACGAGTGGCGACGGGGTTTGCGCCCGTGCCCACTCACGCAGGGCCGCTTTTGCGTGCATACACGGGAGAAACATAGCCGATCTGCACAGCGATTGGAGCGGCACCTCGTATCCATACTAGGTTTTGCACCCCGGGCAACCAAGTGTTTCTTTGCAATTTCGGACTAATGGATAGTGATTGATATCGAAATAGCCTGGCGATAGCGGACGGGACGCAGGGACTGTAAATCTTATTGACAATGTAAATCGATGTCGCTAGTGTATATCGTATACGATATACACTTCAAACATCATGTCACTGTTAATGCCCTGGGCCAAACCCGAGTCCGCTGAAAATCCATTGAGTCAGATCAGGGATGTGCCCCTGGCACGCGTAATCCGCGACGAAGTCCTGGCCTCCATTCTGCGGGGCGACCTGAGTCCGGGACAGCGGATCACCGAACCGGTGATCGCCGCCAGGCTGGGCGTTTCGCGGGTCCCGGTACGGGAAGCGCTGCGCGACCTGGAAAGCACCGGCCTGGTGGAATCGCGCAAGCACGCCGGTGTCTTTGTGCGACAACTCACCTCATCGGAAACCGCCGATCTCTATCAATTACGCGAAGTGCTCGACGCGTTCGCCGGTCGCATGGCGGCGTCCAACCCCTCTCCTGCGCTGCTTGAATTGCTGGAAGAGCGGTTGGGAAAGATGGATGAGTCAGCCGAGCGCAAGGATGTAATGCAGTACTACGAAGCGAATCTGCACTTCCACTGGGACCTCATCAGTGCCAGTGGCAACCAGCAGGTCTGCAATGTCTACCGCGATCTGGTTCAGAAACTGCACCTTGCCCGCCTGAGAAACCTGTCAAGCGATGTGGGGATGCTCAAGTCCATCAAGGAACACCATGCGATCGTCGACGCGATACGCCGGGCTGATCCGCAAGCGTGCGAAGCGCTGATGGCAAATCACGTCAAAGCCGCCGGAGAGCGGCTTGCGAACATTCCATCCACTGAAGGAGACACACATGCACAGAAGGGAAAGTCTTAAGGCGATAGTCGCCGGCCTCAGCATAGCTTCCATACCCCACTGGGCTCGCGCCCAGGCCCAGGCCAACTGGCCGGGCAAAACCATCAGAATCATCGCACCCGTTGCGCCCGGCGGCGGCGTGGATCTCATTGCGAGAACCATGGCTGATCGCTTGAGTAAAGTACTCGGTCAAACGATTATCGTCGACAACCAGAGCGGCGGCGGCGGCATTATCGCTTCGCAGGCGGTTGCGCGCGCAACGCCTGACGGCTATACCTTGTTGCTCGGTTATGTCGGCACCCATGGCACCAACCCTGCAGTTCGCAAGCTGCCCTACGATGCGATCAATGGCTTTACGCCAGTCGGCATGGTGGGTGGAACGCCGAACGTACTGGTGGTCGATCCCAACCTGCCGGTCAAATCCGCCAAAGAATTTATAGCGCATCTGAAAGCCAATCCGGGCAAGCTGAGCTATGGTTCCGCCGGTCAGGGCACCTTGACGCACCTGGTCATGGAGCAATTGAAGGAAGATACCAAGACATTCATGGTGCATGTCCCTTACCGCGGTATAGGCCCCGCCATCCTGGATCTGCTCGCGGGCCAGACCCAGGCCATGTGCCCCGGACTCGCCGCTGCCCTGCCCCACCTCAAGGCCGGAAAAATGCGGCCGCTGGCAGTTACCGGGCTGGCCCGGCATCGCTTGCTGCCGGATGTCCCCACCCTGCAGGAACTGGGCTTCCAGGGCTTCGACGGCGTCCAATGGTATGGAATCATGGGGCCGGCCAATTTGCCGGAGCCTGTCCTGACCCGCTTGAATACCGAGATCAACACCCTGCTCCAGAACCCGGAACTGCGCGAAAAGCTTTCCGCCGAAGCGGTGGAGACCATGCCGATGTCGCCGCAACAGTTTGGCGATTACATTAAAAACGACATTGCGAAATGGGCGGCCCTCGCAAAGTCACGCAAGATCGAACTCGATTAATTTTTTTTAAGAAAGCACGCACATGGCACGTAACACCACCGTCAAAGCAGATTCGAATGCTCCGGCAGTCACTGAGATGCTGGCAAAATTTGTCGCCAACCATCCTTCCAGAGGCTGGAGCGATGCTGTTGAAAACGAAGCCGAGCGCAGTTTCGCCAACTGGTTTGGTTGCGCGATTGGCCCGGCCACTCATGAGACCGTGGAAGCGGCGCTTGCCGCAGTCATGGAGCTCGCACCCTCGCCTCAGGCTTCGATCCTGGGCCGCAAGGAAAAGGTCGATATCGCGAATGCAGCGATGTTAAACGGCATCAGTTCGCACACTTTTGACTTCGATGATACGCACCAGAAA
>JAQGMD010000363.1 GCA_028292565.1 Burkholderia sp.
GGTGCCTTAGGCAAGAACCTTATCCGGTCGACGGTCTCCTTGCGACTTGCGGTGTGTTGGGATCGACAAGCGGTATCACTTCGCACGTTGACTGCGTAGGTTGGGATCCAATCCCAACATTCACCCTCCGCACAACGAATGGCTTTTGTTCACGCGTGAATGCTGGAACGTGTATCCCTTTGCGCTGCTCTCTTACTTGGCATCCAGGAATGCGAGCAGGTCGCCGTTCAACTGTTCCTTGTGCGTGCTGGGGAGCCCATGCGGAGCGCCCGGATAGATCTTCAGCGTCGCGTTATTGACGATCTTCGACGAAAGCAGGGCGGAGGCGCCGATCGGCACGATCTGGTCATCGTCCCCGTGAACGATCAACGCAGGGACATCGAATTTTTTGAGGTCTTCCGTCAGGTCCGTTTCCGAGAATACCTTGATGCAGTCGTATTCCCCCTTCAACGAGCCCTGCATCCCCATGAGCCAGAACCAGTCGCGCAATCCTTGCGACACCTTGGACCCTGGCCGGTTGGCGCCGTAGAACGGTGCACTGAGGTCCTTGAAGAATTGCGAGCGGTCGGCAGCGACACCGGCGCGGATTTCGTCGAAGACCGAGATCGGCAACCCGCCGGGGTTGGCGTTAGTCTTGAGCATCAATGGCGGTATTGCACTCACTAGCACCGCCTTCGCGACGCGCGATGTCCCGTGCCGGCCGATATAGCGCGCGACTTCGCCGCCGCCGGTGGAGTGGCCGACCATCATTGCCTCTTTCAGGTCGAGCGCTTCGAACAACGCGGCCAGATCGTCGGCGTAGGTGTCCATGTCATTGCCGTTCCAGGTGTGGCTCGATCGCCCATGGCCGCGCCGGTCATGGGCGATGACGCGGTAGCCGCGTTCAGCCAGGAACATCATCTGGTCTTCCCATGCGTCGGCGGTGAGCGGCCAGCCATGCGAAAACACAACGGGACGTCCTGATCCCCAGTCCTTGTAGAAAATCTGCGTGCCGTCGCGGGTAGTGATCGTGCTCATGTTTGCTCCTTTGATCATCGATGCCAAGGCTAGAGCGGTTTCAGCCTGACTGTACCAGGCGAGCCCGAGGCGATTTGCCTGCGGAACACGGCGCCCGGCGTAGGGGCGCGTCGACGCGACATGGCGGACTCGGCGTCCCCGTGCCATGGCAAGGAGACGCAACGCAGTGCCGCGGGCAAAACGTCCGGGATCGACGGTACAGTGAGGCTGAAACCGCTCGAGGGTCAAGAGTAAGCCCGCATCGTTATGCAGGCGATCCTCCCGATTTGAGAGAGATCAACCGGTGCGCAAACGGCAGGCTGCTTTACCGTATAGAATTGCCTGGCCAAACCAGAGGACAGGGAGCAGAGGTCCGGATTTGAACTGATTCCTGATTCCTGACCTCTGTCCCCTGATAAGGAGCCAACCATGCCCGCACAAACAACCAACGAGATCAAAGTACTTGCGTTCGACGTCTTCGGAACAGTCGTAGACTGGCATACGAGCATCGCACGCGAGATCGATTCGATGAACCTGAACGTGGACGGCAATGAGTTTGCATCGGCCTGGAGAGCGGGATACAGGCCAGCCATGCAGAAGGTCATGTCAGGCGAACTCGGCTGGACCATCATCGACGATCTCCATCGCCTCATCCTCGACGGACTGCTCGAAAAATTCGGGATCCGGAACCTGGATGAGCAGCAGATACGGCATCTGAACAAAATATGGCACCGGTTGGATGCGTGGCCGGATTCCGTGGACGGGATGACCCGGCTGAAATCGCGCTACACGATCTGCTCTCTCTCGAACGGCAATATCGGGCTGCTTGCTGACATGGCCAAGAACGCGGGCTTGCCCTGGGACTGCATACTTTCCGCCGAGGTATTCAATAAGTACAAACCGGATCCGGCAACCTATCTCGGGGTCGCGAGAATCTTCGATGTAGCTCCCGGTGAGGTCATGCTGGTGGCTGCGCACCAGGACGACCTGGCAGCTGCGCGTGCGTGCGGATTGAAGACGGCTTATATCGAGCGGCCATACGAATTTGGTGCAGATAATCCGAAGGACGTCTCGCCGGATCCTGCGAATACGATGCACGCCAAAAGTATAGTGGACCTGGCTGACTTGCTGGGATGTTGATTGCGCTTGGCAGCCGGCGTCCAGTAATGCGTATAAGTTGTGACTTTATCTGACAGCGTGTGTCAGATTACGAACTTCCGCTTGCGATCCGTTGCTGACTGTCAGGCTAACATGTCGTATGTCCACAATACAGCCTATACAGACTACGCCGCAAGCGCCAACGCTGCCGGGAATGCAGCGAAAGTGATCGATAGGCTTGGCAGCTACACCTGCCAGATTCCGCCAAAGCGGTTGGTCTACCCAGCCCCTGAAGCATTCATTCGGGCTCAATCGGCGATAGTTTTTCGCCGGTAACAATAATAGCCCAAGCAAAAAGCCCAGCTCTAACCGGCTGGGCTTTTCTTTTACTCCCATAAATTGGGTATAGCCGCGTGATCCTATCTCGGGCTACATTGCTTGGTTGAAATTTTCACCGGCCCAGTTTCACGGGATT
>JAQGMD010000382.1 GCA_028292565.1 Burkholderia sp.
GCCATGGAAGTCGATAATCTCGCCATCATTGACTTCGAGAACCCGGGTAGCAAGCGATGACACGAATTCCCGGTCATGCGACACGAAGATCAGCGTGCCGGCATACTTTTCCAGCGCAATATTGAGCGATTCGATCGACTCCATATCCATGTGGTTGGTCGGCTCGTCCATCAGCAGCACGTTGTGGCGGCCCAGCATGAGCTTGCCGTACATCATGCGACCCTTCTCGCCGCCGGACAGCACCTTCACGGATTTTTTCACGTCATCGCCACCGAAAAGCAGGCGCCCCAGGATTGAACGTACCGCCTGGTCGTCGTCGCCTTCTTTGGTCCACTGCCCGATCCAGTCGGTAAGATTCTTGTCGGTCGCAAAATCTTCCGTCGGATCCTGCGGCATATAGCCGGGATTGGCATTCTCAGCCCACTTGGCTTTGCCGCTGTCTGCCTGCAGGCCGCAGACATCCGGTCCACCCAGGGAACGCAGCAATGTGGTCTTGCCCGCACCATTGGCGCCGATGATGGCGACCTTCTCGCCGGCTTCGACGGTGATGTTGAAGTTCTTGAAAATGGTGTGGTCGTATGCTTTCGACAGCCCTTCCACTTCGATCGCCTGGCGATGCAACTTCTTCTCACCATCGAAGCGGACGAACGGGTTCTGACGGCTGGACGGTTTGATGTCCTCCATCTTGATCTTGTCGATCTGCTTTGCGCGCGATGTCGCCTGGCGCGCTTTCGATTTGTTCGCGGAGAAACGGCGAACGAAGTCCTGCAATTCGGCGACGCGATCCTTTGCCTTCGCGTTGGCTGACAGTTGTTGCGCGCGCGCCTGCGAAGACGCAAGCATGTAGTCGTCGTAATTGCCCGGATAAACCTTCAGCGTGCCATAGTCCATATCGGCCATGTGCGTGCACACCTGGTTCAGGAAATGGCGATCGTGCGAAATGATGATCATGGTCGAGTTGCGCTCATTGAGCACATTCTCGAGCCAGCGAATGGTATTGATATCCAGGTTGTTGGTTGGCTCGTCGAGCAGCAGGATGTCCGGATTCGAGAACAATGCCTGTGCCAGCAGCACACGCAACTTCCAACCGGGAGAAACGTTGCTCATCGGACCCTGATGCTGCTCGATCGGCACGCCGACGCCGAGCAGCAGTTCACCCGCGCGCGCCTCGGCCGTATAGCCGTCGAATTCAGCGAACTTCGCTTCGAGGTCGGCGGCCTTCATGTAGTCGTCGTCGGTCGCGTCCGGATTTGCATAGATTGCATCGCGCTCGCTCATTGCGGCCCACATCTCTGTGTGGCCCATCATGACAACGTCAAGCACGCGCATCTCTTCAAACGCGAACTGGTCCTGACGCAACTTGCCCAGACGCTCATTCGGATCGAGCATGACCGTACCCGAAGACTGCTCAAGGTCGCCGCCGAGAATCTTCATGAAAGTCGATTTGCCGCAACCGTTAGCCCCGATGAGGCCGTAGCGGTTGCCGTCGCCAAATTTGACGGTAATATTTTCAAACAGCGGCTTGGGGCCGAACTGCATTGTGATGTTAGCTGTTGATAGCACTGAAAACCCTCTGCGATACGAATTTTAACCGCGTATTTTACCATTCTGCGGTGCAGCAATCGAGCTTCGCCGCCGGCATTATTGTCGGCGGGATGAAAATTTGAGTGATCGGGGAAATCAGCTCTTGGCAGAATGCAAAAGCTGTTGGCGCGCTGCCATGAAATCCTGCGCAGCCAGCCTGACTGCGGCTTCATCCATTCCGGGTTTGAAGAGCTGGCCGCCTATGCCGAAGCCGGTGGCGCCCGCCGCATAGTAATCCGCCATATTGTCAGCGCGGATACCGCCAACCGGGAACAGCGCCGTTTCCGCTGTCAGAACCGAGCGCAGGGACTTTACGACAACTGGCGTGATCATTTCCGCGGGAAACAGTTTGAGGCCATGGGCTCCGGCCTCCAGCGCACGAAAAGCTTCCGTCGGCGTCGCCACACCCGGCAGCGCTATCATCTTCCGCTGGACCGCATACGCAATCACTTCGGGGTCGCAATTGGGCGACACAACCAGGCGCCCGCCGGCTTCCTTCACTGCATCGACGTCCTTCATGCTCAGGATCGTTCCGCCGCCGACCAACGCATCCGCAGGCGCGATTTCGAGCAGTGCGCTTATCGCATCGAGTGCGCCTGGCCGATTCAACGGCACCTCCAGCATGCGGAATCCCGCGTCAAGCAAAGCGCGCCCGATGCGCGGCGCTTCCTCCGGCGTCAACCCTCGCAGGATGGCGATCAACGGACAAGGTGTGGGAGAGAATGGAGCCATGGTTTTTATCTGCCTTTCAAGTGCGCTGACCGCGCAGTGCGCGAAGCGCTTCTACATAGATATCGTCGGGTGGCCACAACCGTGCGGACAGTCCGAGGATTTCCAGCCCGTTCACGTAGCGCGCCGCAAGTGCAGGACTGCCGATAATCTGGAGCGGCGACCGCATCTGGTCACCCGTCCTCTGCAAAATGTCGTGTATTTCCGACCCTATCAACAGCCCGGACAGATACGACGCGCTATGCTCTGCAGGCATCATGTCGGTCACCACCAGTGCGCGACAACAAAAAGCAGCATGGGTAAAGCCGCCGTGACGCGCCGCAAGCAACCCCGCTTCGAACGCAGCGGGGACCGACTGCTGTTCCTTGATGATTTTGGAGAGTGTCCCGTGCTGCGACAGCAGCGAAAAGAATTCGCCGGTCATGAATGTCACCAGCTCGATGACCTTGCCGCCTTCGACGCGCACCCACTTGCTGTGCGTACCCGGAAGCAGGAACCATCCGTCCGGTGCGCCGGCCTGCAGCGCGCCGAACACCTGTGTTTCCTCGCCGCGCATCACATCCGGCGTGCCGTGCGCATCGAGGTAACGATAGCCCGGCACCACGCGGCAACGGATCCCCGGGATCGCGGTGGCAACGTCGGCCAAGGCGTCGGGTAACCGGGACAGCGGCTTGTCTGTCGAAAGGTATGGCGCCTCCTGCCAGCCGTTTCGGCTGCCCACCATGCCAGACATCACCACATCGGCCCGCTCAAGTCCCAACCGAAGCAACAGATCTCTCAGCGACGCTTCAAAGTCGCCGGCGACATTCAGGATGCCAGCTTCGTCCTCATGTCGTTGCGCCAATACGCCTGCGGCATCGAGGACATAGGCGCGACGATTGCTGGTTCCCCAGTCTATTCCCAGCAGCGGCATCGTGGATTCGGTCATCTGCAAATTCTATTCTCATCCGGCATCGCTTGCTGAGGACCAGCCCGCGCCACCACAGAGGTCGCCAACTCCGGCTGCGAGGCGTATTCTGCTGACATGGCTTGATCCTAAAGTGTCGATCGCACGTCCATTTCCCATGACCATCAAAATTCAAAAACGTCGCAGCCAGGCCTGGTTTGAAAAACAGGACCGCGACGGCTTCGTGCACCGTAGCTGGACGGCGAAGCCCGGATATCCGCAAGACTCATTCGACGGCCGGCCCATCATCGGCATTTGCAACACCTGGTCGGAATTGACGCCTTGCAACAGCCACTTCCGCGAGCTGGCTGAATTCGTCAAGCGGGGCGTCCTTCAGTCCGGCGGTTTCCCGCTGGAGTTCCCGGTGATGTCCCTCGGCGAAACACAATTGCGGCCGACAGCGATGCTGTTCCGCAATCTTGCGAGCATGGATGTCGAGGAATCGATCCGCGGCAATCCGATCGACGGTGTGGTGCTGTTGATGGGCTGCGACAAGACCACCCCTGCGCTGATGATGGGCGCCGCGAGCTGCGGCTTGCCGACCATAGGCTTATCCGGTGGACCTATGCTGAACGGTAAATTCCGCGGCAAGGATCTCGGCTCCGGCACCGGTGTCTGGATGATGTCGGAAATGGTGCGCGGCGGCTTGATGAGCCAGGAAGAATTCTCCGAGGCCGAGTCATGCATGAACCGTTCCGCCGGACACTGCATGACCATGGGCACCGCCTCCACGATGGCGAGCATGGTCGAGGCGCTGGGCATGTCTTTGCCCGGTAACGCCGCGATTCCGGCGCCGGACACGCGCCGCAACCGGCTGGCGCAACTGACTGGCCGCCGCATCGTGCAGATGGTCGAAGAAGACCTGGTCATGACAAAGATCATGACGCGTGAAGCATTCGAGAATGCAGTGCGCGTGAACGCAGCCATCGGCGGCTCGACCAACGCCGTCATACACCTGCTCGCCATCGCCGGCCGCATCGGCGTCGACCTGAAGCTGGAGGACTTCGACCGTATCGGCAGCGAGATGCCCTGCCTCGTCAACCTGCAACCCTCGGGTCACTACCTGATGGAAGATTTCTACTATGCCGGCGGCGTCCCCGCGGTGATGCGTGAAATCCAGCATATGCTGCACGGGGAAGCGCTTACCGTAAATGGCAGGACGATTGCGCAAAACATTGAAGGCGCACCGTGCTACAACCACGACGTCATCAAACCTCTCAATGAACCGTTCAAGGACAAGGCGGGCATCGCGGTATTGAAAGGGAATATTGCGCCGGATGGCGCGGTGATCAAGCCGTCGGCGGCGTCACCCCAGCTGCTGAAGCATCGCGGCCGTGCGGTGGTGTTTGAAACGGTCGAGGAGTTGCACTGCCTGATCGATGATCCGGATCTCGACATCGATGAAAACTGCGTGATGGTCCTGAAGAACTGCGGGCCGGTCGGCTACCCCGGCATGGCGGAAGTCGGCAACATGCCTTTGCCTCGCAAGATACTCGAAAAGGGAATCACGGACATGGTGCGTGTGTCCGATGCACGAATGAGCGGAACCGCGTACGGTACCGTCGTGCTGCACACATCGCCCGAGGCTGCGATCGGCGGGCCGCTTGCACTTGTTCGCAACGGTGACATGATCGAACTCGACGTCGCAGCGCGCCGGCTTCAACTGGAGGTCAGCGACGCAGAGCTGCAACGCCGCAAAGCGGAATGGGTCGCACCCCAACGCCCGACACGCGGCTATGCGA
>JAQGMD010000439.1 GCA_028292565.1 Burkholderia sp.
GAAGGTGGCGCGCGAAGTGGGCGGCATGGCCTCCGTTGCCTCGACCAAGGAATATATGTGGCAGATGCCCGCTGTAATCATCGGCAACAAACAATGGATGGCCCAGAACCCGGACTACGTTCGCAACATGCTTGCCGCTACTTTCCAAGCGAGCGAGCAGATCAAGGCAAACGAAGCCAACCTGTTGAAGGCCTCCGCCGTTCTTGCCAAAGTGATGAAGGAACAGACACCGGAATGGTGGGCAAAGTATCACCGAGGGGTCATCGAGAAGGACAAACAGGGATTTGATATCAGCCTTGGCGGATCGACCACCAACAACCTGGCCGACAATCTCTTCCTGTTCGGCTTAAACGGTAATGACAACCTCTACAAGCGGGTGTACGGCGTTTTCGGCGGCATTGCCAAGCAACTCTATCCGCAAGAAATGCCCGATCTGGTCCCCTATGAAAAAGTGGTGAACACCAGTTACCTGCAGGCGCTCGCCGCGACGTCTACCGCCGCAGCGGCGGCACGTCCGGACGTCCCGGCGTTTACGCAGACCGCACCGGCTACATCGACGTTTGCCAAGCGCTCCTGGGCTATCGAGTTTGACACCGGCAAAGCCACGTTCCGTCCTGAAGCAATTCCAGTCCTCGAACAACTGCTTAACCAGATCACGGTATCGGGACTGCCGATCCAAATCACGGGGCATACCGACAATGTCGGCGACGCGGCCTCCAACCTCACGCTCTCCAAGCGCCGCGCCGAAGCCGTGAGCGCCTGGCTGCAAGCCAACGCGCCGTCGTCCTTTCCCGCCGACCGGCTACGCACCCGCGCATACGGCGACCAACAACCGGTTTCCGACAACCGCACCGCCGACGGCAGGGCCAGGAACCGACGTGTCGACGTGGCGCTCATCAGGACCGAGTAAATTGCCGGCCGCCGGTCGGGCAAGGTTCCAGTAGCAGCATTCTGACAAACGGAGAGTGGATCACATGACCAAGGCTTCGCATCTGTTCCTGCCTTTTACTCCAATGCCAAATTCGTGGCTGCGGATGCTTTTTGCCGTGCAGGCGATCGTCGGCATCGTAATGTGGTCGGCCAGCGGGTCGGCGGCATTGCCTTCACCGCTCGAAGTAGGCCACGCCTGGTTGGACCTCGCGAAGAAACAAGGCCTGGCGTTCGAACTGTGGAGCAGTGTTAAGACCAGCCTCGTTTCCCTGCTCGTCTCAACGGTGGCAGCGGTGTCGGTCGCGGCGCTGAGCACGGCGCCGGTTTTCCTGCCTGTGGCGCGGTTTTCATCGTCGCTGCGGTTTCTCGGTTTCGCCGGCCTGACCTACCTTTTCATGCTGCTGTCGAGCGACGCATACTGGCTGCGCGTGTCATTACTGTCGTTCGGCATGTTCGTGTTCATGGTCACCGGCCTCCTGGCGGAAATCCGTGCTATGCCCATGGAGCAGATCGATCACTGCCGCACGCTGGGAATGAAGGATTGGCGAATCACGGGCGAGATCGTATTGCTTGGAAAAGCCGATGTGACATTGGACCTGGTTCGCCAGAACGCAGCGGTCGGGTGGACACTGCTGACCTTGGTCGAAGGTATGACGCGCTCCGAAGGGGGTATCGGCGCCATGCTTCTCAATCAAAACCGCTACTTCCTGCTGGCCGGCGTTTTCGCCATCCAAATTACGATTCTGCTTTACGGGCTGGGTCAGGACGTCTTTCTCGCTTTCCTTAAAGACGCCATATGCCCGCATTCCCGTCTGGGTAAAAACGGAGCCGACCGATGAGCGCCGTGACTAAACCATACACGGTACACGAGCGCCTGTTGACCATTGAGAACGTTTGCGTGTCATACGACAAGCCGATTCTGAAGAATGTCAACGCCTCCATCGATAATGTACGGCGCGAGGGCGTGCAGCAGGGGCAGGTGGTGTGTCTGCTGGGCCCTTCGGGGGTGGGGAAGACCCAGCTGTTTCGTTGTATCGCGGGGCTGCAGCGTCCCCACTCCGGCGCCGTGCGACTGCTTGGAAAAAACGGCGAAGTGGCGCCGGGGGAAGTCGGAGTGGTGGCGCAGCATTATCCGTTATTCAATCACCGGACTGTATTGGGAAACTTGCTGGTTGCCGCCTCCCGGGCCGTCGGGAATACCAGGGAAGCGCGTGAAAAATGCTACGCGATGCTGGAGGAATTCGGACTGGTTGACAAGGCCACCGCCTATCCGCAAGCCTTATCCGGCGGTCAGCGCCAACGCATTGCGATTGCGCAGCAGCTCTTGTGCAGCTCACACTTCCTCTTGATGGACGAGCCGTTTTCCGGACTGGACCCGGTGGCGAAAACCCGTGTATGCGAAACGATCGCGCGGGTGTCGGTTTCGCATGAGTTGAACACGATTGTAGTGATCACCCATGACATCGAATGCGCAGTCCGCATCGCCGACACGCTCTGGGTTCTCGGACGCGAGATGGACGCGGAGGGAAGGCCGATCCCGGGCGCTTTCATCAAGGAGGTTCATAACTTGATGGATATGGGGCTGGCCTGGGACCCGGACATCGAGTCCAAGCCGGAATTTTTCGAGCTCTCCACGCGCCTGAAATGCCAGTTCAGCTCCCTCTAGTTCCCGTGCCCCGGCGGAGACGAGATGTCAAGCGTGAACGAAAAAGTTCAACAGCGACATACGGCTGCGGATGCAATTGCATCGTGCTCCTTATAGGACCCGATTGCTATGCCGACGCGCCACCGATGAAATGCCAAGGGCGAATGAGACACAGCACGAAAGGGATCGATCCTGACTTCGACTTCGGAATGGATTATGGCCAACCACAAAAAGCTCGGGCTTGAATGGCGCTTGCATGCCGTAATGGCTGACCGCGGAATCAAGTTCGCCAGGGACTGCAGGATGCCCTTACAAGAGACGGTTTCTCCATCAGCGCCAGCAGCATTTCCCGGCTGGTTTACAAGGTCCCGAAACAGTTGGATATTGAGCTGTTGTCCCGCCTCTGTCGGGTGCTCGGATGCACCCCAGACGAGCTCTTGATGCCCCGCGAAGAGCTGTCCCGTGACGACGGCGCCGCCAGAATGGACAATCATGAGCGCCCCGTTGAACGCCGTATCGCCATTCATAGCGGCTTCCTTGCTTGCTTGTTCATGCCTGCGATGCCACGCTCAATTGGTCAGCAATCCGCCACGGCAGTTGGGTGGAACATGATAGCGAAAGTCGGTTTTTCCAACACTCCTGAGAGGAAATCACACCCATGGAAAATCAATCGCGCGGCGCCGGCGGCACACCCGGCGGATCTCTTTCTTTTATCTTTGGACTGATAATAGCTAGCGCGGGCCTTTATATGCTGCTCGACAATATCGTGGTTTCACAGGGCCTCCGTTTCGGCAGCGCCTTGTATCACATTTCCTATGGCGGTGGTTGGGACGTTACGGGCGGAAGTCTCCTGGTGCCGTTCATGCTCGGCGTCGGTTGGATCTTCTATAACGCCCGTACCCCGTGGGGTTGGATTTTCGCGGTTGGATCCTTGGCTGCCATCATTCTAGGCGTCATCATGAGTCTGACGATCAGCATGCGCAGTATGTCGCTCTTGAATATCATCATCATCCTGATTCTGGTCGTTGGCGGGCTCGGGCTTTTCGCGCGGTCACTGCGTGCGAGTTGAGGAATAGGCAGATCGCCTCTATGACGTCGTTGGGACCGCCGGCCTTCAGGAGTCGCCGACGATGACATGCACGCAAATCCTACAAGATTTGCTTTCCACCGAATGCCCGTCCATTCACGCCAAGCGTCGCGACTGCCTTGCTGCGACAGTCGAAGCGGGAAGCAAGGGTTCCTTAAGCCTGATGGGCATTAGCGGCGCATTGGGCAATACCACTGCGATTCGTCATCGTGAGCGAACTATCAGGGACACCCATTAGTACTACTGCGTCATTAATTCTGGCTCTGTCGTCAGCATGTTAACAATGGCATTGGTGTCCTCTTTACGAAATGCATTGGCGACTCGATTTTGAATGAGCGTTTGAGGCAATTCCCTTGTCGCCTTCTTTCGTCTTCTGCGCTCGACCCCAACGCCGTTGTTAATGCGGGGAGCCAGTTTGGCGGTGAGTGCCAGCCGCAGCGTCCTTATCGAGTCAGGCACGTGGCGTTGGGCCCGAGCCGGCACCGCGTGGGCGGAAACCTTTGGGTAGGGTAAGCGTTTTGCGTTGAGCGGTCTTTTTTTTCGTAATCGCTGCCCCAGCAAGAAGCCGTACGCCGCAATGCACAAGCTCGCGTGATGGTGAAAGCCACGCCAGCCACGCCCTTCGTAATGGCCGAGTCCAAATTCCTGTTTCAATTCTTCATAGTCGCGTTCAATACGCCAGCGCATCTTCGCAATGCTCACCAGTTCATCCATCGGCACTTCGACCGGCAGGTTCGACAACCAGTATTTGGTTGGCTCATCTTCGTCCTCTGGCCATTCGATTAATAACCATGCTTCGGAGTGCGATTCGCATCGCAGGTAGTCCTGGTGTGCTGGCCGGACTCGCAAACTGGCAAAGCGTGAGCACAGTACAGCATTGGTACCTTCGCGCCACGACACTTTGCGCCATGCCTGAGATGGCAATGACTGCGCCAGGTCCTTGACGGATAGCGGCTGGTGGCCTGGCCCGCGCTGTAACCGGGTCGGCTGCTTGCCTGACCCTTGATGGCGTTTGGGTGGCAGCGGTGCGCAGCCCGGCGCCCACACCGTAGTAGCCGGCTGAATGCCCGCCACATACTCCAGCGCCATCGCTTCGAGCTCTTCACGAAACGCGAACTCGCTGCCATAGGCGGCATCCATTACCACTATCCCTACCGGCACGCCAGCGGCTTTTGCTGCCGCCATCTGCTCGATCGCTATCCGCGGTTTAGTGGCAAAGTCTATTGATTCGGGAATCCCGGCTTCCCACCGGCGTGCTTCATCATCACACCATGCCTGGGGCAAATAAAGGCGCCAGGCAATCGGGAGGCTGGCTGCTTGCGTCGCCAACGTCAACGATACCGCCACCTGACAATTGTCCGGCTTACCCGTTTGTCCGCAATACTGCCGGCTCACGCCGACCGAATGTTTGCCCTTCTTGGGAAATCCCGTGTCATCAACGATCCAAAACCAACGTGGCGCCTGGCGTTTCATCAGCGGCTGGACCCACGTGCGTACCTGATTCAGCAGCGCTTGATCCGACCAGTGCGACTGGCCAACAAAGTGCAGGAGCGATTGGTGCTTCGCACTCACGTGCTGCGGATTCAAATGGGCCGCCAGCGGTTCGACGCTCTTGCGCTGCAACGGCAGCATCAAACCAGCGCAATAGTCCTTCATTGGGGCGACCCGATCAACGTGGCCGAGCGCAGCAGCCACGTGGTCCAGGTAGTGATCAAAATCATTCGTCTTCATCGTGCATCACCTCGAGAAGACGACTTATTTTACGGACAATGCCTCTGCTTTGATATGCGTGGAGCTAGGCAATGACTTCTTGCAAAACCGTTGAAACCCGCACCATAGTTGAGCCGCGCTGCTAATGACGCAGTAGTACTAATGGGTGACCCCGAACTGTCCCGTAGCCCGGATTGCGCTTCGCTCCATCCGGGCTACGGCCTCTAGAAGGTTAAGGTGTGACGGACCACTACGATATCCCTGTGGCAGATGGCTCCTTGACATTTACGCCCAAACGGAGATACTCTGACAGGAAATAATAATCAGCCTGACTCGAAGGCCAGACCGTCCAGAACAGCAATAGGTTTTGCAGGCACTGGCTCTGGATCACATAACAAGTTGGAGGAGACGATCTTGAAAAAATCTTTTGTTGCCGCAGCGCTGGCGCTGGCATTGTCTGCGGTCGCGCATGCACAGAACTTCCCCACCAAGCCGATACGGATAATCGTTCCGAATCCCGCAGGAGGCACGGTGGACCTGCTGCCACGGATTCTCAGCGAAAAGCTTCAAGCCAAGTGGGGGCAGCCCGTGATCGTCGATAACCGACCCGGCGCGGCAGGGAACATCGGCGCCGAAATGACGTTCCGAGCTGAGCCGGACGGTCATACCCTGCTCGTCGCGCCCCCCCCGGCGCTGGTCATCAACCAGAGTCTGTATCCAAAACTAAGCTTTGACCCGGCGAAGTTTGTACCCGTCACCATTATTGCTACAGTCCCGAATGCGCTGCTGGTACATCCAAAAGTACCGGCCACCAACGTACAAGAATTCATCGCCTACGCCAAAGCGAACGGCTCCAACCTGAACTACGCCTCGCAGGGGAACGGTTCGACCACGCACCTGACGG
>JAQGMD010000453.1 GCA_028292565.1 Burkholderia sp.
GATCCCGGACGTTTTGCCCGCGGCACAGCGTTGCGTCTCCTTTGCATGGCACCGCCATGTCGCGTCGACGCGCCTTGTTCCGCAGGCAAATCGCCTCGGGCTCGCCTGGTACAGTCAGGCTGAAACCGCTCTAGCGGGCGCGTTGCAGAAAGCCTGGTCTTCTTTTTTCTTGCGAACGTGTTGCTCGTCGTCGCCATAGCTCGCTATGGCTCCTCCTCACGCCCCTCGGCGGGCCCCTTGCACCGCATCCCGCGACGGCCGCCAAATTGCCCGACTTATTCCTGCGCGGTGCCCTAATCCCGCGGCACCAGCGTATCGATCACGATAATCAGCTCTTCCGGCGCAACCGGTTTCGTCACATGCATCTGGAACCCGGCCGTCAGTGCGCGGATACGGTCCTCGCGCTGTGCGAATGCGGTCAGCGCCAATGCCGGCATGCGCTGCAACGCAATGGCGCCCTCAGCCGACTTCCACGACCGAATTTTCCTGAGCACCGCATAACCGTCCTCGCCCGGCATCGCGATATCGCACACCAGCACGTCCGGATATTCATCGTTCGGAATAGACGACAGCCAGGTCAACACCTGCATCGACGTTTCCGCGGCAAATACCTTGGCGCCGGCCGCCGTAAGCACCACCGTGAGCGATTCGCGCGCTTCTTCCTGGTCGTCGACCAACAGGATACGCAATCCGTCCAGGGAGGGCAGTGGCAAGCTGTCCTCGCCGGTGTGCGACGAGTGAACGGCCGGCGTGTACTTGTCCAGCCTTGCGCGCAACGGCAGTGAGACCGAGAATCTGGTTCCCTTTCCTTCGCCCTCGCTATCGGCCCTGACCTGGCCGCCGTGCATTTCAATCAGGTGCCGGACCAGGAACAAGCCTAGCCCCAGCCCGCTGTGATCGCGGGTGCTCGAGGTGTCTTCCTGGCTGAAGCGATTGAACAGGTGCGGCAGGAAGTCCGTCGATATGCCGACGCCATCGTCGCGCACCGTCACGCAGATTTCATTCTCGGTATGGGTCGCGGTCAGCCATACATTCCCGCCCTCGGGTGTAAACTTTACCGCGTTCGAAAGCAGATTCCAGAAGATCTGCTGCACCCGGTCGGAGTCGCCGTCTATCTGTTCGCTGGTAATGCGATAGGTGCAGGTGATGCCGATACGCTTGGCGGCGGCAATGCCGCGCACGCTTTCCACCGCTGCCTGGATTACCGGCAGTAATGCCAGCGGTTGCTTCACCAGCCGCAGTTTCCCGCTCATCATGCGCGTAACGTCGAGCAGATCTTCAATCAGACGCACCTGCTGTCCTACACCCGTCTTGATCCCTTGCAGCGCACGCTGCGCGAGCGGTCCGGAGGTGGAATCCTTGACATAATTTTCGAGCACATGTGCCCAGCTCTGGATGCCGTTCAACGGGGCTCGCAACTCATGCGAGACAATCGCCAGGAACTCGTCGCGAGCCCGCGCCGCGGTTTCAGCCTGGATGCGCGCGGATCGTTCACGCGCCAGCAGTTCGTCGCGTTCTTTTTCCATTCTTGCGCGCTCGGTGACGTCGTAGGCAATGCCGACTACCGACTCGATCCTGCCTTCGCCGTCGATCTCCGGCACCACGCGGCCGGAGAAGTTACGCATCTTTCCGTCGACTGTATGGTCGAATTCCAGTCGTTGTTCAAGCCCGGTATCAAAGGCAGCGCGCGCAGCAGTGTCCCATGCGTGCACGACGGCGGGCGGTAGGCCGAGCTCCGCCTTGGTCTTTCCGAGGTAAGCTGAAGCCGGCGCGTCTGAGAGCGATTCGATCGCCGGGTTGACATACAAGTGTCGCATGTCGCGGTTGATGCGGGAGATGATGTCCGGCGAGTTTTCGACCAGCGTCTTAAATTCGCGCTCGCGGCGGTGCAGTTGCTCCTCCATGCTGCGCAATCGCGTAATGTCGCTGATCGCCGCCACCAGCCCGCACACCCGGCCTTGTGCGTCCCGTTCCGGCACATAGGCCATATGCATGTAACGCTCGCCGGACTGGTCCGACGGCACCCTGACTTCGTGCTCCTGCGGATTGCCTGCCAGCGCAGCGTCGAGGTACTGGCGGATGCCGGCAAAGGCAACTTCGCCGATCACCTCGGGGACGCGTTTGCCGATCACGTCTTCCGGACGGAAGCCGAAGCGATCGGCATAAGTCCTGTTCACAAACCGGAGCCGGTATTCGCGATCGATCCGTGCGATGAAAACCGGAACCGTATCGGTAATCTGCCGCAGATCGTGTTTTCCGTTTCCGGGGGGCTGTTCCTGCCCCTGGTCGGCCTGTGTCATCCGATCCCCGGCATCGCCGTCCGGAGGTTTGTGCAGCTGGTCTTCGCCGCCGCAGAGCGATGCAATCGGATTGATTAGTACAGCCATGAAGTCCCTCGGAAATCGTTCACGGTCGCATCTCTGCATGGCGCGGGTGATACGCCGCCGATTTCGACGTATAACCGGAACAAAGGTGAGACTCGATCATTATTTTTCTCCCGCCGTTTTTTGAAGTTACCTGTAAGGCTGGAACGCCGCGCCGTGTAAGCGCGGCGTATGCATTGCTCGTCGTGCTAGGCGCTCATGCTGCCGATACTCTGCACTTGCGAATCAAGTTTGAGCGTCGAAATAAAACTGCCGAATTCTTCCGCGATCGCCGGATGCCTCAGCGCATACACCACCGACGCCTGCAGATATCCAAGCTTGCAGCCGCAGTCATAACGCTGTCCTTTGAATTCGTAGGCGAGGACCGGTTCGGTTTCCAGCAAAGCGGCAATCGCGTCGGTTAGCTGAAGCTCGCCGCCGGCGCCCGGGCGAATTTTGTCAAGCTGATCGAAGATCTCCGGCGTGAATACATAACGGCCCACCACGCCAAGCGTCGATGGCGCATACTCCGGAGCCGGTTTTTCGACGATATCGGCAATACGATGAATGCGCACGCCAAGCGACTGCGGCCGAACGATGCCGTATTGCTGCGTCTGATCAAGCGGCACGTTCTGCACCCCGACGACTGAGCTCGAATGCTGTTCAAAGAGATCGATCATTTGTCTTAACACCGGTACGTCTGCATCAATCAGGTCGTCCGCCAGCACCACGGCAAACGGCTCGTCGCCAACCAGCGACTTCGCGCACAGCACCGCATGACCGAGGCCCAGCGCCTCGCCCTGGCGTACATACGAATAATGCAAATGGTCCGGCAACAACGCCTGTATCTGCCTGAGCAGGCCGACCTTGCCATGGGAAGCAAGTTCGGCTTCCAGTTCATACGCTTTATCGAAGTGGTCCTCAATACTTCGCTTGCCGCGTCCTGTGACAAAAATCATTTCGGTAATACCCGCTGCGGCGGCTTCTTCCACCGCATACTGAATCAGAGGCTTGTCCACGATAGGCAGCATCTCCTTCGGCGATGCCTTGGTCACGGGCAGGAAGCGCGTGCCCAGACCGGCTACCGGAAAGACTGCTTTACGAATCTTAGTCATCTGCGATCCTTCGCTAGGGTTCACAATCCGGCGGCCGATGTGTGGTAACGATTACATCGCAGTGCTCTTTTTTACATGCCCTCATGCAGCACGTCCGGCCTCGCTACGCCAGTCCTGGTGTGCCGGCCCGAGACTGCTGCATTCATCGTGTTGGTTGCCGGTTCCCGAAGTAAGCAGGAAGCGTACCGGACGCTGGCGTGACTTCATTCGCGCGATAGTGCGGCAGAGCCGCCATGCGTAGTGAGTCGTTGATGACTGGCGCGGGTCCTAAGGACCGGCGCAGGAATAAGTTGTCACTTTTGCTGGCCGCCGTAGCGGGCGCACTGCGGCGCGTCGGGCGCCT
>JAQGMD010000461.1 GCA_028292565.1 Burkholderia sp.
CTCACGCACTTCATGCGGCGCGATGAGTTGGAAGCGGCATGGTCATGGGCCGATCCTTTCCTCGATGGCTGGAACGAACTGGGCGAGCGTCCGCTTGAGTATATGGACGGTAGCTGGGGACCGGATGCGTCCGCTGCGCTGCTGGCGAGACAAGTGCTCTCCTGGATCGAATAGGACGAAGGTCGCATCGTGATGCGCCGGATGGGTAAAAAAATATGCGCTATCAGGGAAGAATCACAAGCTGGAAAGACGACCAGGGTTTCGGCTTCATCACACCGAACGGCGGCGGCGACCAGGTGTTCTTGCATATCAAGTCGTTCTCGTCCACGAGACGTCGCCCGGCCGGCAATGAAATCGTGACCTACGAGCTGACCGCGGATAAAAACACGCGTCTCCGCGCAGCGAACGTCGCCTTCGTCGGCAAGCGCGTTGTTGCCCGAACGGCCCCCGGCACCGGCTGGGCCGCACCCGTCTTCGCCGCCGTTTTTTTTCTCTTCCTCCTTGTCGGAGTAATCACCGGGAGGATGCCGATTGCGCTACCGGCTTCCTGTTTCGGTATGAGTGTGGTTGCATTCATGATGTATGCGCATGACAAATCGGCAGCGAAAAAAAATGCGAGGCGAACCGAAGAAAGCAAGCTTCACTTCATTGCACTCATCGGCGGATGGCCGGGCGCACTGCTCGCGCAAAGGGTATTGCGACACAAAACAAGCAAGCAGAGTTTTCAGATCGTGTTCTGGGCGACGGTTATCCTGAACGTCGCCGCACTGCTGGTCTTCCTTTCACCCACAGCCACAAATATCGTGCTCACCATTCTTAACCGGTAAGCGCAAGTTGGGATGCCCGGTGCTTTCCGCCGGTAAAAGGTAGAATCTCCCCTGGTTCACAACAGGCCGTCAGCTGTTACATGTCCTGTTTCAAATAAACGTAAAGGAGACTAACCGTGACTTCACGCACTATCGACATACAGTCCGGCGATGGCCAGTCGTTCAAAGGCTATCTCGCGCTGCCACCCACGGGCACCGGCCCCGGGATCGTCCTGATCCAGGAAATCTTTGGCGTCAACAACCATATCCGCGCGGTCGCCGACCAATATGCGCTGGATGGCTATGTGGTGCTCGCGCCCGACATGTTCTGGCGGCAGGAACCGGGGCTGGATATCGGATACACCCCGGCGGACATGCAGAAAGGCATATCGCTGATGCAAAAGCTGGATGCCTCGCAAGCGGTAGAGGATCTGACGAGCACAGTGAACACCTTGCGCGCACTTCCTGAATGCACCGGCAAAGTGGCTTCCGTTGGTTACTGCATGGGCGGCCGCTTGTCGTTCCTCTCTGCAGCGAATGCAGGCGTGGATGCCGCCGTCTGTTATTACCCCGGCGGTATCGAAGGACAGCTGTCGCAAGCCGGGAAGGTCAAATGCCCTGTCATGTTCCACTTTGCGGGAAACGACGGGCACATTTCGCCGGAAGCGGTCGCTGCGGTGAAGAGTACATTCGAGGGCAAAAAGGATGTGGTGGTGGAAGTGTATCCGGGTGTCGATCACGGCTTTAACTGCTGGGCGCGTGGTGCTTACAATCAAAAAGCCGCCGCGCTCGCACATGGCCGCTCACTGTCCTTCATTGCCACAGCCCTAGGCTGAGCAATTCAGGGGCAGGCCGATCCCTGACCCCTATCCCTGATACCTGAGATGGAGTAAATAAGATGAATGGAGCGGACAGCCTCTGCGACACCCTGCTCGCAAATGACGTCGACGTATGCTTTGCCAATCCGGGCACGTCTGAGATGCATTTCGTCGCGGCGCTCGACCGGAAGCCACAGATGCGCTGTGTGTTGGGCCTGTTCGAGGGCGTAGTGACTGGCGCTGCCGACGGCTATGCGCGGATGGCTGACAAGCCGGCCGCGACCCTGCTGCATCTCGGACCTGGGCTGGCCAACGGGCTCGCCAATATCCACAATGCAAAGCGCGCGAATACGCCGATGGTCAATATCGTCGGCGAGCACGCGACCCATCACATACCTTACGATGCGCCGCTGACTTCAGACATTGAAAGCCTCGCCCGGCCGATGTCGCACTGGGTGCACCGCATCACTTCCGCCGCTGACGTAAGCAGCGCGGCAGCGGAAGCCATTTCGACCGCATCCACACCGCCGGGAAAAATCGCAACGCTGATTCTGCCCGCTGACGCAGCCTGGGATCCGGCGCCAACCGGGATTGCTCGTGCCCATATTCCGCAAAGAGCAAAAGCCGACTCGGCGATGGTGCAGGCTGCCGCGGTCGTACTGCGAAAGGCAGGCCCGAATACAGTCATCCTGCTTTCGGGTGTCGCGTTGCGCGGCAAAGCACTGGAAACCATTAGCCGAATCGCACGTGCGACCGGCGCGCGCATCATGGCGCAACAGTCGAACGCACGCATGGAACGCGGGGCCGGACGAGTGATGATTGACCGTGTTCCTTATAGCGTCGATCGCGCCGTGGCGGCCTTTGCCGAAACGCAGCACGTGATCCTGGTGGGCGCAAAATCGCCTGTCGCCTTCTTCGCCTACCCCGGCAAGCCGAGCAGCGTTTTACCGCCGGACTGCAAGGTCATGGAAATGGCGGAGCCTGGCGACGATATTGCGTTGGCGCTTGAAATGCTTGCCGACACACTGTCCATCGGACGCGACATCCTGCCTGACATCGGACAGCGCAACACCATCGAGCTGCCGTCGGGAACCCTGACGCCGGATGCGATCGCCCAGACGGTCGCAGTCCTCAGTCCCGAGGGCGCCATCATCTGCGACGAGACGGTGAGTTCAGGACGCGACTTCTTCCGCCCCACCTACGGCGCCGCGCCGCACGACTTTCTGCAAATAACCGGAGGCGCGATCGGTCTGGGCTTGCCTCTCGCAGCGGGCGCTGCGATCGCGTGCCCGGAGCGCAAGGTGATCGCGCTGCAAGCAGACGGCAGCGGCATGTACACGCTGCAGGCGCTCTGGACCCATGCAAGGGAACGGCTCGATATCGTCACCGTGATTTTCGCCAACCGCAGCTATGCCATTCTGCATAACGAGTTGAAGATGGTCGGGGCCGGCGAGCCAGGTCACAACGCGCGCCGCATGCTCGATCTCGACGATCCGGCAATCGATTGGGTCAAACTCGCCAACGGCGCCGGCGTTGAAGCAGCTCGTGCAAGCGACGCAAAGACCTTCTCGGACCTGCTGCGCAACGCCTTAACGCGCAAAGGACCATTCCTGATCGAGGCGTTGATTTAAAGCTGGTGGACGTAGGGTGCGCCTTGCGCACCCTACTATGCTCCGGCGCAATCACCGTACAATGAACGTCTTGTCCACCGTCATTGCTCCTCGATTCGCGAATGCCGTACCCCACATTTGTTTCAACATCGATAACATGGTTGCGACGTCGCGCATTCCGCATGATAGCGCTCCTCGGGCTGGGCTCCGCCCTTGCGGTCGCCGGCTGCAGCCAGCTCGCGCACAAGGAACGGGAACTCGTGTTCCGCGTCATGCCCGGTAACGCCAGCTGGTATAGCGGCTTGCCTGCCGAGGTGGTGGAATCGAATATCCCGGTGGTGAGCAAGGACAAAACAGAAAACATCCATACCTGGTGGTGGCCCGCTGAAAAAGCCGATGCGCCGGCCATACTCTATCTCCATGGAGCGCGCTGGAACCTGACCGGGCAAATGTTCCGCATCGAACAATTGCATGCATTCGGTTTCTCGGTACTCGCCATCGATTATCGCGGCTTCGGCAAGAGCGATGGCGATTTGCCATCGGAAGAAACCGCCTATGAAGATGCGCGCGCGGCCTGGAAGCACCTGGAGCAATTGCAGCCGGATCCTGGAAAACGCTACATCTACGGACACTCGCTGGGCGGCGCGATCGCGATCGATCTTGCCGCCGGCCTCGGCGGCACCTCGCAGTCCCATGCACGCGGCCTGATCGTCGAATCGTCATTTACTACGCTGGCCGATATCGCCAGGTCGCTCACCTATCCGTGGCTGCCCTTGCAGCTGCTGATGTCGCAGAAATTCGCATCGGTCGAAAAGATCGCGCAGGTGAATATGCCGGTGCTGATCGTGCACGGTACCGAAGATCGCTACGTGCCTTCGCATTTCAGCCAGAAGCTGTTCGATGCTGCGCCTGAAAAGAAACGTTTTCTTCTGGTGCAGGGCGGCAGTCACAACAACAGCCTGCGTATAGGAAAATCGGAATATCTGCAGGCAATCAGGGATCTGTTCGGGTTGTCGCCTGACCCGTCGTAGTACGTGGTCAATCATTGATCTATATCAAACGGTGACCCGTCTGCATTTCTTTGAGACAATTAAAAGAGTTACCCTGTAACGGACAAACTTTCGACTAAACCATTTCGGGCGTATGGCGCCCTCCGAGTATGCAGTCCTAAACACTATGCCTCTCCCTGTTCCTGGCAACGGTGGCTTTCGTCAATCAGAGAAATTCCGCTTCGTACGTGACAACCTCGGCTCTATCCTTGTGTGGCCCGGCGTCTGCCTGGTGTTGGGCATCCTCCTTTGGGGATACATGGCTTCCGAGCTGCATGCCGAAAAGCGCACGCTGGAACAACATGCATTGAAAGTGACCACGTCACTTTGCAAGGGTTATGCACAGCACCTGATCCGCACCATCGAGCAGCTGGACCACCTCACGTTGCAGACCAAATATAACTGGGAAGACTCGCACGGCGAGTTCCGGCTCGAGGCCATGAAGCGCAGGGGTCTTTTCAACATGGAGCATGCTTCTGCCGTTACCATCTTCGACAGTAACGGGGTTCCGGTTACCAGCACGAATCGCTTCGACCCCAAGACATCGATTGCTGATCGCGACTACTTTTTGTTTCATAAGAATGTCGACGCCGGGGCGATTTATATTGGCGTCCCGGTGAAGGGAAAAATATCCGGCGATGAAGTCATTCCGATTGCAAGGCGGCTGAACGGCGAGGGCGGTTCCTTCGGCGGCGTGGCGGTGGTCACGGCAGAGCCGGAATTTTTCTCCCTCTATTCGGATGTTCCCGTGCTCGGTGAGACCGGTTTGCTTGCCTTGGCGGGGCAAGACGGTGCGGTACGCATGGCAAGGGTGGGCAACAAGATCGGAGCGCGCAACGATGCGTTGTTGCGGCAGGCTGCCGGGATAAGGGAATACCAGGAGCCCGTCATGCTGAGTGGAACGGGCTGGTTTGCCGATGGAAAAGCGCGCCTCGTTGCATCGCAGCCGCTCGATCCTTATCCACTTTTGGCGGTGGTCGGCCTGAGCCAGGAAGATATTTTGCGGCCCTATGAACAGAGCCGCGCGGCTTCGCGGCGCGGCGCCATCAGCGCTACCCTGGTGCTGCTTTTATTCGCGACAGTTGCGACCTTTCTGTCGGTGCGCCTGGCCTGGAGAAAGCATATGACAGACGCGGTTCGCAATACTTACCGCGTGGCGACCGAGGGCGGCAACGAGGCTTACCTGATGGGGCGGGCAATCCGCGGAACAAACGGGGAGGTGGTCGATTTCGAGATCGTCGATTGCAATGAACGCGCGGCGGTCCTGGTGGAAACCGGAAAAGAACGCCTTATCAACAGCAGGTTCTCGGATATCTATCAAGGCGAGCGCTTTGAAAGGGCGATGGTCACCTTCCGCGCCGCGATGGAATTGGGATTCTACGAAGACGAATACGAGGTACCGGCGGACAGCATCCTCCATGCCGGATGGCTGCACCGGAGAATGGTCCGTGCGGGCGAATTCCTTGCGGTTACCATGCGCGATATCAGCACGCAGAAGACGCACGAAAGCGAATTGACCCGGATGGCGACGCAAGACCCGTTGACCGGTCTGCCCAATCGCCACTGGCTGATGAACAATCTTCCGAAGATGCTCAATCGCGCTCACCGGGCAGGCAAGGAAATGGCGGTTCTCTCACTTGACCTGGACGACTTCAAGAACGTCAATGACTCTGCCGGTCATTCGGTCGGCGATCAGTTACTGCAAACTGTCGCGGCGCGCCTGCGAGCGGTGCTGCGTCCCACCGATGGTGTCATGCGGGTCGGCGGAGATGAATTCGCGGTGGTGCTTGAATCGATTGCGAACGTGGACGAAGTGGCGCACACGGCGCAACACATTGCGGACGCGTTGCGCATGCCCATCGAGACCGGCGATCGCAAACATGCGATCGGCGCGTCGATCGGCATCAGCCTGTTTCCGCGCGACGGGAAAGATGTGGGCACGCTGCTGAAGAATGCCGACATTGCCATGTATTCGGCTAAGGCGGAATGCAAGGGCCGCTTCCGGTTTTACGACGAAAGACTTTACGAACGCATCAGGCACCGCCTGGATACCGAGCAGGAGCTGGCGCGCGCACTTGATGAAGACCATTTCGTGTTGTACTACCAGCCGCGTGTGAACCTCAGGTCCGGCGAACTGGTCGCAATGGAAGCTTTGGTTCGATGGATCCATCCGGAGCGCGGGATGATCAGCCCCGCTAATTTCATACCGTTGGCGGAGAGCACCGGCCGGATTCTCGCGCTGGGCGAACTGATCATGGAGAAGACCAGTGCCCAGATTGCGTCGTGGATAGCGCAGGGCCTGCCGGTCGTTCCGGTATCGGTCAACGTATCGGCACGCCAGTTCAACGAAGGAGCAGTCAAAGACCTGGTTGCCGGCTGTCTCGCCCGGCACCGGATCGCCGCTGAACTGGTGGAAATCGAGCTGACCGAATCGGCGATGATGGGCGACTCCGACGTGGTCATGAAAGAGATACACGCGATCAATGCGCTCGGCATCAGGATCCACGTCGATGACTTCGGCACCGGCTATTCATCGCTTGCGTTGCTGCACAAGCTCGACATGGACGTGCTCAAGGTCGACCGCGCTTTCACGAGCCAGCTCGGTGATGGAAAGGACGGGAAGATATTTTTCGCGGCCATTGTGTCGATGGCGAGGGCGCTTGGGATGAGCGTCATTGCGGAAGGTGTAGAGACAGAGGAGCAGCTGAGCATCTTGCAGTCGCTCGATTGCGACGAGGTCCAGGGCTTTCTGCTGTCACGGCCTGTTCCTGCGCACGAGGTCCCGGCGTTGCTCCGCAAAAAGAAAATGCTGTAGGGCCCATCGCGATGCGCCGGATGTCTGGCGTTAATCAGCAAAGATTCGGTGCGCTGACTATCGCATCGAACCCTTGCGCCGCGTCACATGCGGCGAGCGCCTCGTCGCGGTATCCGAGCTCTCTCAGTTTCGCCGTCACATCGACAAACGAGCTCATCCCGGTAACGCCGATGACGCGGTAAATATCGCCGTATTCATTGCGGATTCCGATGAGTATGCTCTCCATCCAGACCAGCTGCGGCCGCGCCGGAATCAGGTCGATCGCGATGAACAGGGTGGCATCGAAGGTTGCGGGTTGCGTGCCATCGATAAGCGCAGTTTTCACGGTGTCTTCCTGGCCTGCAGGGCTGAGTGCAGGGCTGAGTGCTTGCCTGCGCGGCAGACGCAAGGTCAGGCAACTGTAATATACGACTAGAACCACTTTGGCAGAGTTCCGCACGGTCGTCCGGAATGCCCGGGCGATGCCAGCCGGGAACCGGCCCGCCACATCCCGCCACACCGCGGAATAGTGCTGATCTGCGCCAAACAAATTTCCGCAGGCCGCTTGTCTTGGCGATGCGCGGCCTTATCATTGCTTGTGTCGACCTCCGGTAAGGAGCGCAAAGTCATGGCACGAAGTACAGCCGAAATATTTGACGATCACCTTGCGCGGGCGGGGCGAGGCGATGTGGACGGCGACATCGCCGCAAACTTCGCGCCCGACTGCGTGCTGCTCACATCGTTCGGAAGATTCGAAGGTCATGAGGGCGTTCGACAGGCAGCGGCGTTGCTCGATGACCAGGTGCCGGAGGCCAAGTATTTATATGCGCAGCGCGAGGTGCACGGTGAAATTGCTTTTCTCGAATGGGCGGCGGTCGGTCGTGGCGCACTGATCGGCGACGGAGCGGACACCTTCCTGATCCGTGATGATCGTATTCTGGTGATGACTATTCATTACACGGTGGAGCCCGAGGATGTTTAAAAGGCGGGCTCTATCCCCTGCAGGGCGGAATGTAGGTGGCGATGCTAATCCCAACATTCGTACTTTGCACATCCGACGGCTTTTGTGCGGGGCCTCGAATTTCAGGCAAGCCGTCGGGCGCGCGAGGACCGGAATATCGGGATTGGCACGCGCGTCGCAGATCTCCACCTACGTCAACCCGCGCACGGAAGTTACAGTGAAAGAGTCAGACGTGACAAAGTGCTAGCGGGAGAACATCATGATCGACCCAGACACCTCGAACCACCCACAGGGCGCCGAACCGTGGCCAAGCCTCCCCTACGATGCGTGGAAGGACACCTACGCCACGCTGCACATGTGGATGCAGATCGTGGGCAAGATCCGGCTGGTGCAGAGTCCGTGGACCAACCATTCCTGGCACGCCACGCTGTACGTCACCGCACGCGGCCTCACGACTTCGCCTATACGGTACGGAGCACGCGCGTTCCAGCTGGACTTTGATCTCATCGACCACCAGCTGCTCATCGAAACCAGCGATGACGAAGTGCGCACGGTAGCACTGCAGCCGCGTTCGGTTGCCGATTTCTACCGAGAGCTGATGTCCGGATTGGGCGAGCTCGGTCTCAACATCAAGATTCATACCAGGCCCAACGAGGTGGTTGAAGCCATCCCCTTCGAGCAGGACCACGTGCATGCATCCTACGATGCCGAATACGCAAACAGGTTCTGGCGTGCGCTGGTGCAGGCAGACCGCGTGTTCAAGCAGTTTCGTTCGCGCTACATCGGCAAGTGCAGTCCGGTGCACCTGTTCTGGGGCAGCCTTGATCTTGCGTTGACGCGCTTTTCCGGGCGTCCGGCGCCGCAGCACCCGGGCGGCATACCCAATCTTCCGGATTGGGTCACGCGCGAAGCCTACTCGCATGAGGTAATCAGTTGCGGCTTTTGGGCCGGCGGGGATGGGCTGCCGTATCCGGGCTTCTATACTTATGCGTATCCCGAACCGGCGGGATTCGGTAACGGACGCTTGCGTCCCGACACCGCAACCTACGACCCAACGTTCCGCGAGTTTGTGCTGCCTTATGACGACGTGCGGCGGGCGCAATCACCCGACGCGATGCTGCTTGAGTTCCTGCAATCCGGATATGAAGCGGCCGCCGACTTGGGCAAGTGGGATCGCCCGGCCCTGGAGGCGAAGGGTTTTCCTTTTACCGGATAGTCGCGTTAAGGAAAAAATTCCGGCCGCATGGAACTGCGCGGCCCGCCATTCCAGCCATGTAACAGGAAATTGTTTTCCTATTGCTTGGAGATACTGGGATGGCCTCTGAAAAATCGCCAAAAGGTTCAAGTGACCCTGCACAACCGGGTGCACGTCGTCCAACCTATGCAGCATTGAGGGTCCTGCCGGGCTTCCGGATGTCCTGGCATCGGCCGGTGTGACCCGCGGTAGCGCACCCGCAGGCGATTCGCCTTGGCCGCGTCTGAGACGGCTGCCAAAAAAGGGGCAATGGCTCAACGCGGTGATGATCTATGACAACGTCAACAAGCGGGAGATGTACAAGGCGCTGAGGTGTGGAGCTTCCCCGCCTCGTTTCGGTTTCCAATAAAAGTTGGAACTTAATGGTCACCCATGTGCAAGGAATCAACTAGTTACGCTGTGTCGACGCGTAGTTCGATCAGCGCTTCTATTTCAATCCAGTTCAGCAATCGACCGCAGCAAACTGACCGAGCGCGGCGTTGAGTGGGGTGTAAAAAGCGGCAACGTCGTCAGCACCGTCAGCAGCACCAACGCCGAGTCGCAAGGTGTAGACCTGCCGCTTCCCGGCGCCACTCTGCTCATCACCAACGCGGCGCGCTTTACGCGCGCCTCAAGGCGCTCGAGGGCAAGGGCCAGGCGCACGTATTGGCCAAGCCCACCATACTCACGCTGGACAATATCGCAGCCGTGCTTGACTTGAGCCAGACTTCCTACGTAACCCTGGTCGGCGAGCGTGTAGCCGATCTGGCCAACGTCACTGCCGGCACGCGGACCGAATCGAGCCTTAGGCACCGCGCAGGAATAAGTTGGTCAATTTTGCTGGCCGTAGCGGGCGCGTTGCTGCGTTGCTCGTCGTCGCCATAGCTCGCTATGACTCCTCCTCACGCCTTGCACCGCATCCCGCGACGGCCGCCAAATTGCCCAACTTAT
>JAQGMD010000466.1 GCA_028292565.1 Burkholderia sp.
GCTGTATGAAGATATTGCGCGCCTCGGAAAGATTGCGACGTCCTACGATTATCCGGTGGTGGTGAATGGACGTTACCTGATGCGGCCTTCGCCTATCCCGAAATTCGACAACCCGAAGATGCATCGGAATCCGGCGCTGCAATTGTTCGGCGCCGGACGGGAAAAGCGGATCTATGCGATCCCGCCCTATACCTCGGTGAAGAGCCTTGACTTCGAAGACCATCCGTTCGAAATCGAGCGATGGGAACAATGCTGCAGCCTGTGCGCGTCACGCGAGAGTTTCCTTGACGAGATCATCATCGACGACCAGGGTGCGCGCGACTATGTGTGCAGCGACACCGACTACTGCCGTGACCGGCAGGCATCCACCATCAAACAGTCATGAACGACAACACACTACCCTTGCTGCGCGCCGAGAACCTGACCAAGCGCTTCGGCGACCGGGCTGCATGCGATAACGTGAACCTTAGCCTGTATCCGGGTGAAGTGCTTGGCATCGTCGGCGAGTCCGGCTCCGGCAAGACCACGCTCTTGCATGCCCTGGCCGGACAGCTTGCCCCCGATGCGGGCCGCGTGCTGTTTTCCACTCGCCACGAAGGCGTGGTCGATCTGTACGATATCAGCGAAGCACGCCGCCGTCTGTTGTCCCGAACTGACTGGGGTTTCGTGCATCAGAGTGCGCGCGACGGATTACGCAGCGACGTGTCCGCCGGCGCTAATGTAGGCGAGCGGCTGATGGCCGTCGGAGCGCGCCACTACGGCAATATCCGCAACGAAGCCACCGAATGGTTGTCGCGGGTCGAGATCGATCCTGCCCGTATCGACGACCTGCCACGCGATTTCTCCGGCGGCATGCAGCAGCGGCTGCAGATCGCCCGCAATCTCGTTACCAAGCCGCGCCTGGTGTTCATGGATGAACCGACCGCCAGCCTCGACGTCTCGGTGCAGGCGCGGCTGCTGGATTTGCTGCGACAGTTGGTATCGCAATTGCACGTCGCGGTCGTGATAGTGACGCACGACCTTGCGGTGGCGCGCCTGCTCGCGCATCGGTTGATGGTGATGCGGCAGGGACAGGTGGTGGAGGAGGGGCTGACCGATCAGGTGCTGGATGACCCGCAACATCCATACACGCAGCTTTTGGTGTCGTCCGTGGTGCAGGCATAGGGGAAGTCGAATGAAACAACGAATCAAGGTACAGGGCTTGCGCAAGGACTTCACGCTGCATCTGCAAGGCGGGTTGCAGTTGCCCATCCTTTCCGACGTCGACATGCAGGTCGATGCAGGAGAATGCGTGGTGATCCATGCACCCTCCGGTGCCGGAAAAAGCACCTTATTGCGCTGCCTTTATGCGAATTATCGCGCCAGCGCGGGCAGCATTCATATCCGGCATGGCGAGGAATGGGTGGATCTTGTGAATGCAGCGCCGCAGCAGATACACGCGGTGCGCCACTCGACGCTGGGTTTCGTCACCCAGTTCCTGCGCGTGATACCGCGCGTACCGGCGCTGGACCTGGTGGCGGAGCCGCTGATCGCCAGGGGCATGGATAAAAAGGATGCGCAGGAGGAGGCAAAGTCGTGGCTGTGTCGGCTGCGTATTCCGGCGCGCCTGTGGCATGTACCGCCGGCCACTTTTTCCGGCGGCGAGCAGCAACGCGTCAATATCGCCCGCACGATGATCAGCGATTATCCGGTCCTGTTGCTGGACGAGCCGACTGCGTCGCTCGACGAATCCAATCGCGACACGGTGATCGAAATGATCAATGCGGCGCGGGACCGCGGCGCCGCGATTGTCGGCATCTTCCACGATGACTATGTGCGGCGTGCGTTGGCCACACGCCTTTTCCCGATCCAGCCGGTGCAGCCGGCTTCTCTTGCTCCGGTCCTATGAAAATCATATCCAATGCCCGCATCGTTACCGCCGATGAAGAATTTCTTGGCTCGATGACCGTGAAAGGCGAGTGCATCGATGATGCCTCCGGGGTCAACACCTCGGTGCTCGAAGCCGAGGACTGGGGTGGCGACTACCTGCTGCCCGGCATGGTCGAACTGCATACCGACAACCTGGAAAAGCACCTGATGCCCCGCCCCAAGGTGAACTGGCCGGTCCTGTCGGCTATCATCGCGCACGATGCGCAGGTTGCGGCCGCAGGCATTACTACCGTGCTGGATGGGCTGGCAGTCGGTGACCTTGATTCAGATTCGCTGCGCACGCAAACCCTTACCGCCTGCAGCGATGGCCTGCGGGAGGCAGCGCAAGCCGGTATATTGCGCGCCGATCATTTCTTGCATGTCCGCCTGGAGCTGTCGGATGAGAAATTGCTGGACCTGTTCGATCCCTTCCTGCATGACGAACGCCTGAAACTGGTTTCGCTGATGGATCACACGCCCGGGCAGAGGCAGTGGACTGACATAGGCCAGTACCGCACCTATGTGACCGGCAAGCGTGGCTGGAGTGAACAGAAAGTGGATGCCATGCTGGAGCTGCTGCTGGAGCGGCAAGAACGCTACGCACAAACCAATCGCAGCAAGATCGTTGCGCGATGTACGCAGCGCACGGACCCGGTGCCGCTGGCCTCACATGAC